>DATAIW010000042.1:0-9351 GCA_036262455.1 Candidatus Limnocylindrales bacterium
TGAAGCCGTTCGGCAGGACGATCCGATCCTTCGTCCGGCCGCTCATGATCAGTCGTCCGTCGGCGTCGAGGTGGCCGATGTCGCCGGTGTGGTACCAGCCGTCGGCGTCGATCGCGCGCGCCGTCGTCTCGGGGTCGCGCCAGTAGCCCTTGAACAGGGTCGGCCCGCGGAAGAGGATCTCGCCGTCGTCGGCGACCCGGAGCTCGACCGGCGGCATCGCCCGGCCGACCGTCCCGAGCCCGTGATCCTGCGGTGTCGTGCAGGTCCCGAAGCCGTTCTCGCTGCTGCCGTAGCCCTGGACAACGACGATTCCGAGGTCCTCCCAGGCCTGTTGAAGGGCCGGCGGCAGGAACGCGCCGGACGAGACGAAGAGACGCATCCCGCCGCCGAGCCGGCGGTGGACCCTCCGGAAGAGCACGCGCCGGACCGGGTAGGGGAGGTGGCGGGCGATGCCACGCAGGCGATCGAAGCGGGCCCGTTGTCCGGATCGATCGGCCTCGCGCTCGATCGCGCTCCAGAACAGGTCGAGCACCTGTGGCACGGCGATCATGCTCGTGACCCGGTGGGCTCGAAGGGCTTCGAAGAGGACGCGCGGGTTGCGGCTCCGGACATAGAGGATGTCGGCGCCGACGGACAGCGCGTAGATCAGGCCGATCGCCTGCTCGAACAGGTGGCTGAGCGGGAGCACCGAGACGACCCGATGCTCGATCGGCGGGAGCACGTGGCGGATCGCCCCGAGCGTCGCGAGGAGGTTGTCATGGGCGACCATCACCCCTTTCGGCCTGCCGGTCGTGCCCGAGGTGAAGATCAGGTCCCAGATGTCAGCGGGACGCGGTCGTGGCCAGCGCTCGACTTCGGCCGCCCAGGTGCCCGGCATCGTGTCGTCCGGCTCGGCGACGAGATCCCGGATCGTGGTCGTCGGGAAGGCGGCGAGTCCGGCGGGCGCCGGGTCGGGGGCGTCGCGGCCCGTGCCGAGGATGAGACGGCGCGGCTCGGCCATGGCAATGATTCCGGTGATGGCGTCGGGGCTCATCCGGAGGTCGAGCGGGACGAGGATCAGGCCGGCCCGCATCGCCCCGAGATAGACGGCGGGCAGGGCCGGCTCCGATGGACTCCAGGTCAGGATCCGATCGCCGGGCTGGAGGTGCAGCTGTTCGCGCAGGCGCCAAGCCGCAAGCCGGCTGCGTCGATCGAGCTCGCGATAGGTCCACGTCGTCCGCGTCCCGTCGTCCTGCCACAGCCCGAGCGCCGGCCGGTCAGCAAATCGACGGCAGGCATCGTCGAGGAGATCGAGAAGCGTCTCCGGGCCTGCCGCGCCGGCGGTCGCCGCGGCGGTCGTTCCCGCGGCGCCAGCGCCGCCGCCCTCGTCGCTTATGCCGGGGCCGCCGGCCTGAACTGCGTCGTGATCCATCGTTGAGCGATGGTAAAGGGCGCGATGAGCGGCGGTGAAGAGCGCGGGTTCATCCTCCACTCGTGGACTGGATTCGACTCGGGCTGTCA
The DNA here is from genome assembly GCA_036262455.1 of Candidatus Limnocylindrales bacterium. GTDB lineage: Bacteria > Chloroflexota > Limnocylindria > Limnocylindrales > CSP1-4 > CF-46. The sequence continues at coordinate 1,501 of DATAIW010000042.1, forward strand.
TACCGGGCCCTGCGGATCCGCCGAGGCTGGCGGCAGCTCGATGTCGCCGAGCGCGCCGGCGTGTCACGGAGCCTGATCTCGGCCATCGAGCGCGGCCGTGCGGGTGAGGTTCCCCTCGTGACGCTCGTCAGGATCGCGGCGGCCCTGGACGCTCGATTGGACGTCGGACTGCGCTGGCGTGGCGAACAGCTCGATCGACTTCTCGACGCGGCGCACGCACGTCTCGTCGAGCGAGCCGTGGAACTGTTCCAGAAGTACGGCTGGGAGGTGGCGGTCGAGGTGTCGTTCGCGATTCTCGGGGAACGTGGTTCGATCGACGTCCTTGCCCGGCATGGAGAGACCGGCAGGATCGTGGTCGTCGAGGTCAAGTCCGTCGTTCCCGACAGCCAGGCGATGCTTCATGCCCTCGATCGCAAGGTCCGCCTCGCGCCCCGGATCGTGGTCGAACGAGGGTGGGCCGTCGACGGACCGGTCGCCCGCCTCCTCGTGATCGGAGATGGATCGACGGCTCGCCGTCGGATTGCGGCTCTCGCGGTCACCTATGCGTCGGCCTTGTCCGATCGCGGAGCCGCAGTTCGTTCGTGGCTACGTCGGCCCGTCGGCCGCCTTTCCGGGCTGCTGTTTCTCCCATACGCCAGCGGAGGTGGCACTAGACCGACAACGACCGGCGTCACTCGCGTCCGTCGCCCTCGGGGGACGCCAATGGGGCGCGATTCCTCGCCATCTGCTCCTCCTGGTGACGTACGGGAAGAACCGCCGTCGCCGCTCAGCCCGCATTCTGGCTAGTGCCACCCCGGCTGGCGTATGGGAAAGAAGGACTCGGGGGCGCGCAGGGGCGAGGCGGGAGTGGCCAACCTCCGCTCGAGACGCGCGCGGCGACAGGGCCAGCTGGCACGATTGACCGCCTCGGGGCACTCGGCTATGCTCCGGCGGCCCTGTCACCCCGTGGTGGCGGGCGATCCGTGTCGGCGGCGGCTCCGCCCGACCAGGATGGAGACGAGACCTGAGCCGGAGGAGGTGAACCGGGATTGGCAGAAGTCCGAGTGGGTGAGAACGAGACGTTCGAAAGCGCCCTGCGCCGCTTCAACAAGAAGATCCAGCAGTCCGGCATCCTCGCCGAGGCTCGCCGACGCGAGCACTACGAGAAGCCGAGCGTGAAGCGCAAGCGCAAGGAAGCAAAGCGCAAGAAGAACGCCCGAACGCCGGCCGGCTGAGCCGAAAGGCTCCGCACGACCCGCGCCCCCAGGGCGTTCCGCGGCCGTCGACCGCTGACCCGGTCACGAACCCGCGACCCCGCCCGAGGTAGCCATTCCGGTGTCCCTTCGAGATCGGATCCAGGCCGACGTCACCGCCGCGATGCGGTCCGGTGATTCGCTGCGTCGCGATGTCCTGCGGATGGCCCAGAACGCCATCTATACCGTCGAGAAGCGCGACCGCCGCGAGCTCGTCGACGACGACGTCACGATCATTCTGACCCGCGAGGTGAAGACCCGCCGTGAGTCCGTCGAGGCGTTCCGCAAGGGCGCCCGCGAGGATCTCGTGGCCAAGGAGGAGGCGGAGATCGCCATCCTCACCGAGTACCTGCCCGAGCCGCTCGACGACGCCTCGATCCAGGCGCTCGTCGGCGAGGCGGTCGCGGCGACCGGCGCGAGCAGCGCTCGCGACCTCGGGAAGGTCATGGGCTGGCTGGCGCCGAAGACCCGCGGCCGGGCCGACGGTCGGCGTGTCTCGGAGCTCGTGGCCCAGGCCCTCGCGCGTGTCGACCTGGCTGGCCACGACACGACCGGCTCGCACGGGGCCGGCTGAGCGCCACGGCCATGCTGACGCAGCGAGGGATCGTCAACAGCTCGACCTTCACCCGGCGAGACCTCGGCCGGCTGTTCACCGGGGCCATCCTCCTCGTGGCCGCGATGACCGCGATCTTCGCCCTCGACCTGGTGCCGCACCGGCTCGACATCGCGGTCGGCGACGTCGCGGCTGAAGACATCGTCGCGCCGCGGACGCAGAGCTATGTCAGCGCCATCCAGACGGCCGCCAAGAGGGATGCCGCGCGAAAGACGGTCGACAACGTCTATGACTGGTCGCCCGACAAGGCCGCCGGGATCGCCGTCGCCCAGGCTGCCGCCTTCGAGGACCTCGTCAAACCGGTCGACGCTGCGTTCAAGGCGGGCGTGAAGCCGGCCGACCGGGTCCGGATGCTCTCCGCCAGCCTGCCGCTCCTCGTCGGTCCGGTGCGCCAGACGCTCGCCGACCTCGATGCCGATCGCTGGAAGGCCGTCCGGCAGGAGGCGTCGCGCGTCCTCGACCTCACCGAGCACTCCCAGGTCCGCGACACGGACGTCGCGACCGTCCAGTCGAAGCTGGCTGTACAGATGGTGCTCGAAGGGGCCGAGCGGACGCTCGCGGCCGCGATCATCTCGCCGTTGATCGAGGCCAACTCCTCGTTCAGCTCCGATCTCACCAACCAGGCCCGCCAGGACGCGGCCGACCAGGTCGCGGATGTCGTGGTCCCGTACGCCCAGAACGAGACGATCGTCCGCCACGGCGAGAAGGTCACGGCGGAGGCGCTCGAGGCGATCGTGGAGTTCGGCCTGATCGATGCCCGCCCCGACGTCGCCCGGCTCGGTGGTTGGTTCCTGCTGTCGGTCCTGGTCGTCGGGATCCTGCTCGGCTGGATCTGGCGGTTCCGGCGTCAGCTCTGGCACCGCACGAACGCCCTCGTCCTGATCGGCCTGATCGTGCTCGGGACAACGTTGCTGCTGAAGCTCACCGCGGGACGCCACGGCCTTCCGTTCATCCTTCCGACCGCAGCCGCCGGGATGCTCCTCGCGATCCTCCTCGACGCCGGGGTCGCGACGATCGTGCTCGCGATGATCGCCCTCATCGGCGGGGCCGTGAACGGGCCGGCCGGGTCCCTCGAGCTGATGGCCTACATCTTCCTCGGCGGCATGGCCGGGATCGTCGGCATCCGTCGCGGCGACCGCCTCCAGATCTTCGTCCAGGCCGGACTCGCCGTTGCGATCGTCAATGTCCTCGTCGTCGCGATGTACGGGTTCCTCGGCCTGCATGACGCCCGCGGCGTCATCGAGCTGATGGGGGCCTCGCTCCTGTCCGCCGCGGGCTCGGCGGTCGCGGCCGTCGGGACGTTCGCCGTCCTCGGGAGCGTCTTCGGGATCCTCACCGTCTTCCAGCTGCTCGAGCTCGCCAACCCGTCCCAGCCGCTGCTGCGCCGTCTGCTCGTCGAGACTCCGGGCACCTATCACCATTCGCTGATGGTCGGCAACCTCGCCGAGCGCTCCGCCGAGGCGATCGGCGCCGATCCGCTGGTGACCCGCGTCGCGGCCTACTACCACGACATCGGCAAGCTCGCGAACCCGCTCGCCTTCATCGAGAACCAGGCGGGTGGCGAGAACGTCCACGACCAGCTCGACCCGGAGACCTCGGCCCAGATCCTCAAGCAGCACACCGCCGACGGGATCGACATCGCCTACCGGGCGAAGCTCCCCAAGAGCCTGATCGCGTTCATCCCACAGCACCACGGGACGGCGATCATGAGCTACTTCTACGCCCGGGCGAAGGGCAACGCCGCCGAGCCCTACGGCGGGCCGCAGACGGCCGATGGAGCGCGTGCGGCGGCGACCGTCGACGAGCGCAAGTTCCGCCACGCCGGCCCGAAGCCGCAGTCGCGCGAGGCGGCGCTGATCATGCTCGCCGACGGGGTCGAGGCATCCGTCCGGTCGCTGGCGTCGCGCGACGAACCGGCGATCCGGGCGATGGTCGCCCGGATCATCGACGAGCGGTTGTCCGACGGCCAGTTCGACGAATGCGACCTGACGCTCCGCGACGTGGAGCGGATCAAGGCGGCCTTCGTCCAGCAGCTGCTCGGGATGTACCACCAGCGGATTGCCTATCCCCAGAACAAGGTCGTCGAGCTCGAGTCGCGGCGCGGGACCGGGACCGGCACGGGGGCGTGAGGCCCGCGAGGCGCCCGTGACCGCGGTCTACCTCGCCCCGTGGCGGGTCGACGTCGCGATCCGCGACGCCGTGACCGATGCCCACGGTGGACGGCGCCCGATCGCGGTCGCGCCACTTGCCCGGGCCGTTGCGGCGGCTCTCGATACGGCCGGCGCGCCGTCGCCGGCGTCGATCGGGCTGATCCTGTCGGACGACCACGAGCTCGCCGATCTCAACGAGGCGCACCTCGGGCACGAGGGCCCGACCGACGTCCTGTCATTCCCGCTCCTCCCGCCGGAGGCATTCCCGCCGCACGTCGGTGGTCCCGACCGCGGAGCGACGCCCCACCTGGGCGACGCGGCCTTCTTCGCGGGGCCTCCGGGGCAGCGGATCCACCTCGGCGACATCGTCGTGTCGGTCGAGCGCGCCGCCGAGCAGGCCGCGGCCGGCCACGGCGGCCAGACCGGCGACGTCCGCTGGTCGACCGCCGACGAGCTCTGTCTCCTCGTGACCCACGGCACGCTCCACGTCTGCGGCTGGGATCACGCCGACCCGGCCGAGGAGCGCGAGATGCGCGACCTGGAGCAGAGGCTGCTCAACGGGGGTAGTGGGTAGCGCGCGAGGCGGGGCCACCGCTGGCTGGTTGTCCGAAATGCTCGACCGATCGAGCTCGATCGGCATCGTGGCTGACATCGGCGTGGGCGACCTGGATGCGGCTCGGTCACCCTGTCGGTAGCCGCGGCGACGCGGGCGGGTTCATCCGGGACGCCCGACGAACGGCGCCGGACCCGGACCAGGACCCCGGACACGACGATGCCGGCGCCCGTCGGGCGCCGGCATCGAACCGTGGTTCCGGATGGACGGGGCCGTCGCCTCAGCGGAGGACGACGAACGCGTCGAGGTCGACCCTCGGGTGGCCGGCGGTGCCGGACATGACGATCTTGATCTTGTGGGTGCCGGGCGCCGACCAGCTGAACTGGTAGACGAGCTGGCGGTACTTGGTGGTCGTGGAGTAGGTGCTGATCGTGCCCTTGAAGACGCCGTCGACGTAAACCTTGAACGAGCCTCGGCTCGCCGCCTTGGTGGCGATGATCGAGATCGAACGGGCGAGGGTGGCGGTGAAGGTGGCGTACTTCCCGGCGGTCGACGAGTACTTCGCGCTGCCACCGGAGAACGACGAGCTCGAGGACGAGCCCCAGCCGGTTGTGTAGACGGTCGCCGACGTGTTCGACTGATAGAGCGTCGGGCGATAGAGCGGGCCGTAGGTCGGGGCGCCGACGTTGCCGACCGCGTCGAAGGCGGTGACCCGGTAGCGGTAGGTGTGGCCGACGAGAAGTGGCGCAGTGACCGACGTGCTCGTGGTCTTGACGCCGAAGTAGCCGCCACCGTCGTCCGAGCGTTCGACGAGGTAGGCCGCGACGCCGCTGCCGGCATCGGTGGCGGCGCCCCAGCTCGTCTTGACCGGCACAGTCGCACCGAGCGTCGAGGACGTTATCTGCGCCTGGGCGACGACACCGGGGGCGCCGGGCGCCGCGTCGTCGGACACGATCCGGGCAACGCTGGTCCGCCATCCGCCGCCGGCGGCGGCGAGCTCGTGGGCGACCCAGACGGCACCGCTGCCGGACGGATCCGCGGCGACCCCGACGTAGTCGCCCCAACGCTCGCCGTCATAGGCCTGCGTCGAGGCCTCGATGTCGATGTAATCCGCGATGCCCACGCCGGGCACGACGAGGGCGACGACCGAGGTCGGGTTCTCGCTCGCCGACGCCCGGGTCGCGAGCAGGAAGGCCGACCCGTTGCCGCTGATGCCGACGCCCGGCATGAAGTAGTGCGTGCCGACCTGCGTGATCAGGTCGCCCGCGTCGGTCGGGAGGGCGCCGTTGGCGTTCGTCAGGACCTGCGTGTAGCGGGCCGCCGTCCAGTGGTTGACGCCATCGAAATAGTCGCCGGTCGCGACGAACCAGAGCTGACCGCTGCGATAGACCGCGTCGGTCGGCCGCTCGTCGACCGCGTTGGCGATCGTGTCCGGGCCCGGCTGGCCCGGCTGGTTCACCGGGATCGTGAACAGGGCGCTGCCGAAGTCATTGTTGAGATCGGAAGCGGCGACATACGTGAAGGTGTGGGCGAGGCCGGTGACTTCCCAATAGGCCGGGGTCGCGCCGGCGAATTCGAAGATGACCGGGACGTTCGAGCCCGACGAGAGCATCTGGGCCGGCCGGAAGTGCGCCGCGGTGTCGTCGAAGTAGTTGGCCCCGACGTAGAGCGACGTCCCCGCGATCACGTTGGACCAGTCGGCGACGTAGATGGTGCCGCCCTGGAAGACCGGGAACGGGCTGAAGGAGAAGTCGTCGGAGCTCAGGACGATCTTGTCGGACGACGACGAGATCCCCGGGTAATCCGCCAGGTAGGTGCCGGTCTCGATCGGGTAGACGATCCAGGCGGCCGTCGGGTCGGCGGTCTCGGAGATCGCCAGCCGGAGCCCGTTGGCGCTGAAGTCACCGTTGAAGGTCGTGATGACCCCGACCCAGCGGCCGTGGACCGCGTCCCACAGGATTCGCGGATCCGCGTCGCCGCGGTCGACCGGCACCGCGAACAGGGCCCACGCCGGCATCGACACGAGCGGCGTGCCGGCACGGTTCGAGATGCGGACCATCCCGTTCGTCGACTGGACGACGTAGGTCGGGCTCACTGCGATCCACGGATCCGGCGGCTCGCAGCTGCACGTGCCCGCCTCGGCGATGCCGGGGAACGACGTGGCCACCTGCTGCTCGAGCGTCGGCGCGGGGATCAGGGGCGAGGGTCCGACCTTGGCTGCGGCCGTCCCGCCGCCCAGCGCGAGCTTCGTGCTCGGAGCGAGGGCCTTCGTGGACGGGCGAGCCCCGAGGTCGACCGTGTGACGCTGGAGCGCACGCGTCGTGCGCGGGACGCCGACGGCGATGCGGGCGGCCTGCTTCGCGTCGACGCGAAGACCGGCTCCGACGGCCCGGCCGTCGACGCCGCGCGCAACGCGGGCTGCGTGGGGCATGACGCTCGACGCCGACGTCGACGATCGAGCCGCGACGGGACTGAACAGACCGGACACGACCATCGCCAGGCCGGCGAGCACCACGAGCGCGCCACGCCGGGAGCGCGCGTTCCGCGTCCGGTGGTCGAGATGGTAGGAGCGCGATGGTCGGCCTGAGCCGACCCGAGTGATCCGATGGGGCATCAGCCCTCTCCTCCCGCGGCCTCCCGGCATCCTGGTACGGACACCCCCCAATGAAGCCGGTGCCGATCTTCGCAGATCCGGCCGGCTCGTGGCGGGTCTGCCGCGCAAATGTGGTCGCTGGTACCATGCCTGCGGGCCCTCCCGGGACGGGAACGGGCCCGTTCGGCGTGGTGTCCACGCCAGCGGACGGGCGTCCTGGGGCGCCGGGAGAGCACGTGAAGATCGTCGTCGGCCTGGGCAATCCGGGCGCGCAATACGAGAAGACCCGCCACAACATCGGCTGGATGGTCCTCGACCGCATCGCCGACCGGGCCGGCTGGACGGGCAGGGGCCGGACGCGCGACGCCGCCGCGATCGCGATGGGCCGCTTCCGCGGTCTCGACCTCACGATCGTCAAGCCGCTGACCTTCATGAACGACTCCGGCATGGCCGTTCGCAAGGTCCTCGCCCGGGAGCACGCTCCGCTCGGCGACCTGCTCATCGTGGCCGACGACTTCGCCCTGCCGTTCGGCAAGCTGCGCTTCCGCGAGAACGGTGGTCCCGGCGGCCACAACGGTCTCGGCTCGATCATCGACGAGCTCCGGACCGAGAAGTTCAGCCGACTCCGTGTCGGGATCGGCGCGCCGGAACGAGGCTTCGTCGACCACGTCCTCGCCCCGTTCGAGCCGGATGAGCGGCAGCGCCTCGAC
>DATAIW010000043.1:0-4796 GCA_036262455.1 Candidatus Limnocylindrales bacterium
AACCCGCCCCGACCCGGCCACGAGCCGCGCGTCCCGAAGGAAGAGCGACCCCGCCGGTCCAACCGCGACTGACCGAGGCTCGCCGCCGGCCGACCGGCCGACCGCCATCGCGTCAGCCTTCCAGCAGGCCCATCGCCGCGAGCTCCCGGCGCAGGGCCGAGGCAGCCGTGAACCGGATCGCCCGGAAGCCGAGTCCCGCGGCCGCCTCGACGTTCGCGCTCGCATCGTCGATGAAGACGGTCCGCGATGGCTCGAGGCCGTGGCGATCGGCCAGGAGCCGGAAGATCGCCGGATCGGGCTTGATCAGGCCGACCTCGCCCGAGACGACGACGTCCTCGAACCAGGTGAGGAACGGATAGCGCGGCCTGGCCAGCGAGAAGGTCTCGGCCGACCAGTTCGTCAGCGCCAACAGGCGAACCCCGTCGGTCCGCAGCTCGGCGAGCACGTCGACGGTGTCGTCGTACGCCGCGCCGAGCATTTCCAGCCAGCGCGTCCGGTAGGCCTCGATCAGATCGGCCTGCTCGGGATGCCGTCCGACGAGCTCCGCGACCAGGTCGGCGAGGGGCCGGCCGCGGTCCATCTCGCGGTTCCACGCCGGGCTCACGACGTCGGCGAGGAACCGCTCCATCGACGCCTCGTCGGCGATCAGCCGGCGGTAGAGATAGCGCGGGTTCCAGTCGATCAGGACGCCGCCGAGGTCGAAGACGACGGCGGACGGGCGGTCCGCGACGGCGGATGGTTCAGCTGTCATGTCCCGAGTGTCGCATCGGCGCGCCGTCGGCGCCTGTCGAGTGGCCTGTCGCCCGACGCCCGGACCCGTCACCATGGACGACGACGTCCAGGCATCGGCCGCCGGGCCGATCGAGTGGAGGAGCAGCGATGGACGACGCGACGTTCTGGAGCCTGATCGACCGGTTCGACTGGTCGAAGGACGAGGACGACGACATCATCGAGCCCGCGGTCATGGCCCTCGCCCTCTTGCCGGACTCGCAGATCGCGCAGTTCCAGCAGATCCTGGCCCGCAAGCTCTACGCCCTCGACGGTCGGGCGTGGGCCCGCGAGAGCGGCGAGCTGATCTGGTTCGGCGATCCGGACCGCGTCGCCGTCGACGGGTTCCTGTACGCCCGCTGCCTCGTCGTGGCGAACGGCCGCGAGTTCTACGACGCGGTCCTCGCCGACCCGGCGACGATGCCGAAGGACGCCGACTTCGAGGCGATCCTCATGCTCGCGGCCGATGCCTACGACCGCAAGACGGGGCTCGTCTGGGAGGAACTCGACGACACCGACGTCTCCTACGAGACCTTCTCGAACGAGGCCGGCTGGCCGGCGATCTGACGGCCGCCAGCGACGGACGCGCCACCACGGTCATCACCCTCGCGCCGCTGGACAACGTCGGCGCTGCGGTCGCTTCGCAGATCTTCATCTTCGCGACGATCTTCGCGGCGATGAGCCTGATCGTCCGGGAGCGGGACGGCGGGACCCTCTCATGGGTGGCCTCGAAGCCCGTTTCGCGATCGAGCATCCTCATCTCCAAGTGGCTGTCCGCATCGGCCGTCCTGTGGGTCGTCGCGGGGCTCGTCCCGCTCGGCCTGACGGTGGCCACGGTGACCGTGCTGTATGGCGCGCCCCCGGTCGGTGCGGTGTTTGCCGCGGGGTTCGGGATCGGCGCGGCGATCTCCCTCTTCGTCGCCGTGGCTCTCGCGGCGTCCACGTTCTCTGCCAGCCAGCCCGCGGTCGCGGGGATCACGTTCGCGGCGTTCCTGCTGCCGACGATCGTCGCCGCGGTCATCCCGTTCGACATCGCCCCCTACCTGCCCACCTCGATCCTGTCGTGGGCGATGGGCGTCGGGACGGGCGCGGCGGTCGGGTTCGTGACCCCGATCGCCTGGGTCCTCGGACTGGCGGCGATCGGCCTGGTCGGAGCGCGAAGGATGGCCGCCCTGGAGCTGTGACCGACCCGCTGCAACGGACGGCCGCCGGCCCACAGGGCCCGCGGCCGTTCCTCGTTTCTGACGGACGACTGCAACATCGACACGGATTCGGCCGGTGTCCCGGCACGCGCGGCTGCAGAATGGGGCTGTGATCGCCCAACGCACCGGCCCGCTCCTGCGCGACCCGGCGTTCGGGCGGCTCTGGTTCATCCAGGCGTCGAACCAGGTCGGCGGCAACATGGCCCTGTACGCGCTGACGATCCTCGTCTTTGCGACGACGCGATCGAACGCGGCGGTCAGCGCCCTCGTGATGTCATTCCTGATCCCGACGATCCTGCTGTCGGCGGTGGCCGGGGTCCTCGTCGATCGTCTCGACGTCCGCTTTGCGCTCATCGTCCCGAACACCGTCCGGACGCTCCTGATGCTCGGCCTCGCGATGGCGGGGGCCAACGTCGCGATGCTCCTGATCCTCAACCTCGGGATCAGCCTGACGACGGTCGTTCTGACCCCGGCCGAGGCGTCGATGATCCCGCGGATCGTGCCGACGGCCCAGCTCGAGACCGCGATGGGCGTCTTCAACCTGACCCTGCAGGCGTCGTTCGCCCTTGGGTTTGCGTTCCTCGGGCCGCTTCTCGTGACGATCGCGGGTCCGTCGTTCGTGCTCGCCGTCGTCGTCGGCTTCTACGCCGCGGCGACGATCGCGACCTTCGGCCTCCCGTCGGCCCCGCCCGTCCCGGCGGCGCCGGGGGTCCGGCACCGCAGCCTCCATGAGCCGATCGACCAGCTCCGTGAGGGACTCGCGGCGATCAGCGGCAACCGCGAGGTCAGCCGGCCGCTGATGCACCTCGCCGCCGCCGCGTCCCTCGTCGGCGTCATCGGCGTGCTCGGTCCGAATCTCGCGGCGTCGCTCGGCCTCGATCCGAAGCACCTGATCGTCGTCGTCCTGCCGCTCGGGCTGGGCGTCGTGGCCGGGGTCGTCGGGCTCCGTCAGCTCGGCGCGGACATCCCTCGTCGCCGCGCGGCCGAAGGCGGGCTGCTCGCGTTCGGACTCCTCGCACTCGGACTGGCCGTGGTGGGACCGGCCGGGACCGCCGCCGGTCTGCCGGTCATCCCGCTCGTCGTCGTCCTCGCCTTCGTCGCGGGCTCGGCGTACGCCGCCACGACCGTGTCGGCCCAGACGGCGCTGTTCGAGAACATGCCGGCCGGTGCGCGCGGTCGGATCTTCGGCGTGCTTGCCTCGATCGTCAGCGCTGCCAGCCTGGTCCCGATCCTCATCGCCGGTCCGCTTGCGGACAAGATCAGCGGACCGGTGGTGATCGCGATCACGGCGGCCGGCGTGCTCGCGCTTGCCGGCTGGTCGGCGCTCGCGTTCGGGCCGCGCAGTCAGGACGCCCGGACCGAACCGTGACCGACGGCTATTTCAGGATGCCGTAGGTGACGATCACCCGGACCTTGTAGAAATGGCTCGATCCGCTGTACTGGCTGAAGTTGACCCGGACGGCGTGGCCGTAGCGGTTGTAGGTCGGCGAGACCGCCCGCGACGCCCAGCCGTTCCCGGCCGACGTCGATCGCATCGCCGTCATGTGGTCGAAGCAGTCCGCGGACCAGGTCGACGAGTAGCTGCACAACGAGAAGTTCTGCGAGCCGAAGTGGGCGATGGGTGTTCCGGACGTGCCGTAGATGCCGACGCTCAGCGACTTGTAGGTCGTCGCGCTCGGCAGCGTGAACTGCCAGCCGATCCCGACCCAGCCGCCGGACGCGTAGGCCCGGACGGAATGATCGGAGTACTTGTAGGCGATGCCGCCGCCGTAGTGCCCCACCGACGCCGCGGCATCCGCGTATTTCGTCAGGGTCTTCGTCGTGTAATACAGCTTCTTCCGCGAGATCGCGACGGTCTTCGAGACGACAAGATGGTGGCTCTTGGCGTCGGTCAGGGTCTGGACGATGCGATAGGTGCCGCCGGGCTGGAGGATGCCGCTCGTGCTCCGCCCGTTCCAGTAGACGCTGTAGGCGCCGGTGCCGCTCGCGACGCTGCGCGCCCGGACCAGGTGGTTCGTCGAGTTGTAGATCCGGATCTCCACCGAGATGGGCTCGTTGCGGAGGCCCTTGATCCCGACCGAGTCCTTGTAACCGTCGACGACCGGGTAGAACGTGCTTGCGCCCAGCCCGACGCCGGTGGCGTCGACGACGTCGGTCAGGACGACGAGGTCGACCTGGTTGCCGGTCGACGGATCGAAGTTGGCGTCACCGGAGTACTCCGCGACCAGCCCGACCGTGCCGGTCGGATAGATCGGGACCTGGATCGTGTAGGGACCGGGTCCGCTGACGGGAGCGGTACCGATCGTCGCGCCGGTCGACACCCGCTTGAGCGTGATCGTGCCAGTAGCTGCCGGGAGGGCTCCGCCCGATCCACTGCCCTTCCGGCCGGTGGACAGGGTCACGGTGGCCGTCGCGTGGGCCGTGTTGAGGACGGGGTTCGGGGTGACCTCGAGAGACACGTAGCTGAACTGCGGCCCGATCACGACGTTGGTCGTGGCCATGTCGCTGCCGAGCGTCGTCGATCCCGCGTAGCGGGCCTCGTAGACATGCGTTCCCAGGGCGAGGCCGCTGACATCGATCGTGGCCCGATTCCAGTCGGGGCTGCCGACGTACGACAACGGGCTCGTGCCGACCAGGACGTCGCCGCCGCCGGTGATGTCATGGAACTCGATGCCGCCCGTGACCGCATCGGTCGAGATCGGATCCAGGATCCGGATCTTCGCCGTCAGCGTCGAGCCGCCGCCGGCGACATCGTCGGTCGGGGAGGCAGACAGGGTCAGATCGACCGGGCGCTTGATGACGTCGAACGGCGTTGCGGGCGACGAC
>DATAIW010000044.1:0-4079 GCA_036262455.1 Candidatus Limnocylindrales bacterium
CGCGGGCGCCGCCGGCGCCCCCGCAGCCGCCGACGAAGCGTCGGTTCCGGCGTTCTCCTCCGCTGCGGATGCGCCCTCGACGATCGCCGCGGATCCGCTTCCGGGGACCTCGCCCTTCGAGCCGGCGCCGAGCCTGCCCGCGACCCGGGTCGCGACGGTCGGCGAGCCCGCAGCGGTCGAAGCCAAACGGGGTCGGTCCGGCCTGCGCTGGGCCCTTGCCCTTGTCGGCGTCCTGATCGTCGCCGCAGTGTCGCTCCTGATCGTCTCCCTTGTCGGTGGCCGACCGGCGACGTCGACGGCGATCGGCTACATGCCGGCGACCACGTTCAGCTACACCGAAGTGCGGATCGACCTGCCCGGCGATCAGCGCCCGAAGCTGGCGTCCTTCCTGAAGGCCTTCCCCGGCTTCAGCGACCAGAGTGCGATCGATCCGAAGCTCGATGACATCTTCGATCGGCTCGTCCGGGCGGCGAGCAAGGACAAGCAGAGCTGGACCAACGACATCAAGCCGTGGTTCGGCGGCCAGGTCGCGATCGGCGTCGGGCTGCCCGACTCCGTGTCGACTTCCACCATGGCGACGTCGGGGGCCAACAACAGCCTCGTCGTCGTCACGATCACGGACCGCGCGAAGGCTATCGCCTGGCTGACCAAGAGCACCGAAGGCCTGACGATCAACCGCTCGACGCACGGCGACGCGGACCTCTTCATTCCGGCCATCAACAGCGACGCCGTTGCGGTCGCCATCAACGACAAGGTGATGCTCGCCGGCACGACGACCGCGCTGAACGCCGCCATCGACTCCGGTGGCAAGGGCACGCTCGACCAGAACGTCGATGTCAAGGCGGCCATCGCCACGCTCGACAAGGACTACGTCATGTTCGGCGTCGTCCGGATCCGGGCCTACGCCGAAGCGGCCCTCAAGCTGATGTCCGTCAACCAGCCCGGCGTCCTCGACAAGACCCAGATCGACGAGACGACGCTCGCGCTGATCCCGACCTGGCAGGCACAGTCGGCCCGCTTCGAGAACGACGCCATCGTCGCCTCGACCGTCAGCCCGCCCTGGGCGATCGGCTACGACTCGACGAACGGGCCCAGCGACGTGCTCGGCCACGTGCCGGCGAAGACGATCCTCTACTTCGACCTGCACGACGTCGGGCCAACGCTGAACGCGATCATCGCCAAGTTCCGGGTGCTGGAGGAATTGAAGCCCGCGTTCGCCCAGTTCGACCAGGCGGTGAGCCTCCTCGGCGGCTCCGACGCGGTCTTCGGCTGGTGGGGCGACACGGCCCTGGTTGTCACCCCGCTCTCCGACGGCACGATCGGGGGCGGTCTCGTCATCCACCCGCGCGACGCGGCGCTGGCCGACCGGCTCTTCTCGACCCTCAACGGGTTCATCGCGATCGGCGGTGGCAGCACCGGCGTCGTCACCCGGTCCGAGGACCACAACGGGACGAAGATCACGATCCTCGACCTGAGCGCGGTGCCCGGCGTGAGCAGCACGAGTTTTCCGCCCGGCTTCAAGCCCGAGTTCGCGTGGGCGACCAACGCCGATGTGGCCGTCATGGGCTATGGCAGCGAGTTCGTCAAGGCCGTGCTCGATGCGGGGCCCGGCACCTCGCTCGGCGATGACGCCCGGTTCAAGGGCCTCCTCGGTCGGGTCGGCTCCGAGAACATGGGCGTCTCGTTCCTCGACATCGCCGCGTTCCGCGGCCTGCTCGAGCCGATTGCCCAGGCCCAGTCGACTTCTGACCAGTGGGCCTACTACACCAAGGAGATCCAGCCCTACCTCAAGCCCATCGACGCCGTGATCGGCGCCGTCCGCAAGGACGGCAACCTCGACCGCGGCACCGGTGCATTCACAGTCACCGGGCCCTGAGGCGCCGGCCCGACATCGTTCGACCAGCCGGCCCCCCAGAGGCCGACGGAGCACCAGGAGGAATCAGAACCAGATGGCAGTCCGCATCCGGCTGACGCGCGTTGGCGCGACGAAGCAGCCGACCTACCGCGTCGTCGTTGCCGATGGGCGATCCGCCCGCGACAGCCGGGCGATCGAGATCATCGGCCACTACAACCCCCGAACCGAGCCGATCGAGCTCAGCATCGACGCCGAGAAGGCCAAGGCCTGGATCGCCAAGGGCGCCCAGCCGTCCGACACGGTCGCCCGCCTCCTCCGGTCCACCGGAATCCTCCCCGCCGAGAAGAAGTAGGACCAAGATGGCAGCAGCCGAACTCGTCGAATACGTCGCCAAGTCGCTCGTCGATGACCCCGACGCGGTCAAGGTCGAGGTCGTCCGCGACCAGGGCGGCACCGTCATCGAGCTCCATGTCGCCGAAGACGACATGGGCAAGGTGATCGGTCGCAACGGCAGCGTCGCCAAAGCGCTCCGGACCCTGCTCAAGGTGACCGCGGCCCGCGACGGCGAGCCCGTCTCCCTCGAGATCCTCTAACGGCTTCCGTGACCGAGTCGACCCCGTCGCCCGGGTCGGCGGCGACCGACCGTCGTCTCGTGGTCGCGCTCGTCCGCGGCGTTCACGGCCTGAACGGCGCCGTCCGGGTCGAGATCCTCACGGATCGGCCCGAGCAGCGCTATGCGGTCGGATCGGTCCTCCATCGGGAGGGCTCGGATGAGCGCCTGACCGTGGCCTGGTCGTCGGCGGTCAGCGACGGCCCGGGCTGGCGGCTCCAGTTCGCCGAGGTCCACGACCGCTCGGCGGCCGAGGACCTGAAGGGCGCCTACCTCGAGATCGACGCCGGTCCGGACGCGGCGCTGCCCCGTGGCGCCTACTTCTGGCACGAGGTCGTCGGGGCGACGGTGACCGCGACCGACGGAACCGTCCTCGGGACGATCCAGGACGTCTACCGCTCCGGTGGCGCCGAGGTCTACGTCGTGTCGGGCGGCGACTACGGCGAGTTCGACGTCCCGGCGGTCCGCGACTTCATCCGGATCTTCGCGCCGCGTCGCGGCGAGATCGTGGTCGACACCGAAGCCCTCGATCTGGCCTTGCCGAAGCGTCGCCGCGCCCCGGACGATCCGGACCGCCCCCGTGCGCCGCGCCGACGGGCGGGATCGCGCCGGGCGAAGCCGACCGCGACCGCAGCCGCGAGCGATGGGCAGGCCCGGGAGGACGGCGCGGGACCCGATCGCCCGAACCCGTTCGACGTCCTGGCCGACTGACGGCGCGCCGGCCCACCGATGGCGCTCGAGATCGACGTCCTGACCCTGTTCCCCGAGATGGTCAGCGGTCCGCTCGCGGCCAGCATTCCCGGCCGGATCCAGGAGCGCGGCATCGCCACGATCCGGACCCACGACCTCCGCCAGTGGGGGATCGGCCGGCATCGCAGCGTCGACGACGCGCCGTACGGCGGCGGCGCCGGGATGGTGATGCGCCCGGAGCCGATCGCCGACGGGATCGATTCGGTCCGGCGGGACGACTCGCTCGTGATCCTGATGGACCCCGGCGGCGAGGTCTTCGCCCAGCGCCGCGCTCACGACCTGGCCGAGCGATCGCACCTCGTCTTCGTCTGCGCCCGCTATGAAGGCGTCGACGAGCGGGTGCGCTCGCTGGTCAACCTGGAGCTCTCGATCGGCGACTACGTCCTGACCGGTGGTGAGCTGCCGGCCCTTGTCGTGATCGACACCGTGATCCGCCTGCTGCCGGGCGCGATCGATGACCTCTCGACGACCGAGGAGTCGTTCGCCGATGGCCTGCTCGAATATCCGCAATACACGCGACCACCGAGGTTCCGCGGGCAGGACGTGCCGGCGATCCTCACCTCCGGCGACCACGGCGCGGTCGCCCGCTGGCGCGAGGAGCAGGCCCGCGCCCGGACCCTGCGGCGACGGCCCGACCTGATCGAGCCGCCCGACGATCGCCGCCGGTAGGACCGTCGGAATCGCGAAGCCCCGGCCGGGAGCCGGGCTTCTAACCGTCTGGACCGACAAGGGTCTGCGGCCGTGCACCGTGAACGTGCTCTCGCGTTGCCGGGAGGCGCGGCCGACGTCGACGCCTGGTGACCGCGGCGCCGCGCGGGCATCTCCTCCCTGGGCGTCCGGGCGCACGCGGTCGCCATGCTATAC
>DATAIW010000045.1:0-6622 GCA_036262455.1 Candidatus Limnocylindrales bacterium
CCAGATCCTGTACGGCTCGGGTCACGACATCGAGGCGTCCGGTCGGGCGCCGGGCTTTCATGACCTGCTGGGCGATGTCTGGCGCGAGCGCGGCTTCGGCGACTTCTGGGGCTACGCGCTGCTCGCGGAGGGCGCCGCCGAGGCGATGGTCGAGGTCGACCTCTCGACCTGGGACGCGGCGGCGCCGATGATCCTCGTCGAGGAGGCCGGCGGGCGGGCGACCGACCTCGCCGGCCGCCGGGCGATCGACAGCCGGACCTTCCTCGTCTCGAACGGCGTGCTCCACGACGAGGTCCTGGGGCGCCTGCGCGGGTGAGCTAGCGCAGCAGGTTCGATCCCCGGCTCACGATCTCGGCGACCAGGTCGAACAACAGCTGGGCGCCGACTGTGATCCAGCCGAATGCCCCGAGGACCCACGCCACGCGGACGGCGTTCCGGTGGGTGCTCGAGGCCGGATTGGACGTCGGCGCGGACCCGCGCATCGAGGCCGCCAGCTCGTACGGCTCGGCGAGAGCAGCCGCCTCGTCGGGCAGCAGGTCCCCCACGACGATGGCCATCGCTGCGTCCTGGACCGCTGCGAAGAGCAGCGCCCGGTCCTCGGCTCGGCTCAGCGAGCGGCCCCAGTTCAATCCGAACCAGGTCGGTTCGAGGCCGCGGAACGAGAACGCCTGGACGACCAGGTCGCGTGCCCGGTCGACGGCCTCGTCGAACTCACCCAGACGACCGGCGTCCTCCGCCGCGACCTCAGCGCGCTGGCGGAGCCGATCCGCCTCGGACGGATCGAATGGCGCGAGCGCGAGCACGCTGAGCTCGTCGACGCTCAGCCGTTCGAGTCGGTCGAGGAACGTCCGGACGCGCTCCGACGTCGGCGCGATCGGCGCTGCAGTCATCGGGATCTCTGTCGCGGAAACCGTGCCATCTGGTCGCGGACGCGATCGAGCTCGTCGGCGTCGAGCAGGGTCGCGCCGCCGATCTGCTCCGCGCGCCAGGCGAGCATCGCCAGCTCCTCGACCCGCTCCGCGCGTCCGAGCGCGGACGCCAGCGTCCGGCCGACCGCGATCGCGCCGTGATTGGCGAGAAGGACCGCGTTGTCCCGGTCGAGAGCCGCGACGGCATTTCGCGCCAGATCCACCGTCCCGAAGGTCGCATAGGACGCAACCCGGAGCGTGTCGCGGCCAGGGCAGACGAGCATCGCCAGGATGTAGTGGACCGCGGGCAGGGGACGGCAGGCGGCGGCCCAGGTCGTCGCGAACGGCGAATGGGTATGGACGATCCCGGCGACATCCTGACGGGCGGCGAACACCTCGAGATGGATCCGCAGCTCGGAGCTCGGTCGGTGACGGCCCTCGGACGGGGTGCCGTCGGCCGCGACGATCATGACGTCGTCGGGCGTCATGTCCTCGTAGTCCATCGTCGAGGGCGTGATCGCGATCCGGCCGTCGTCGAGGCGGGCCCCGACGTTGCCCGACGTCCCGATCGCCAGGCCGCGTTCACGCAGCGCGCGGGCAACCCGGACGACCTCCGCCCGGACCGCGGCGACGTCGGTGCTCATCGGGTGGCGCCTCCGTTCGGGGACGAGGGGTCGAAGTCCAGGCGCATGAGGATCCGCGGCCGACGATCGCTGTGGGCGGTCGTCTCGACCACCCGTCGGAATCCGACCTTTTCGAACATCGGGGTCAGCCCGACGTAGCCGAAGCTCGTGTCCACGCGACCTCCCTCGGGATCGATCGGATAGGCCTCGACGCCGGGCGCTCCGGATCGCCGGGCCAGATCGACGACGCCGTCGAGCAATGCTGCCGCGACGCCTCGCCGGCGATACCCGACGCGAACATTGAAGCAGAGGATCGACCAGACCGGCAGGTCATCGATCGTCGGGATCGTCCGCGACCGGACGAGACGAGGCAGGTCTGGTCGCCGTCCGAAGCCGCACCAGCCGGCGACCGCGCCGTCGAGGTAGGCGAGCATGCCCGGCGGCGGATCGTCCTCCGCGACCTGCACCCGCAGGGCCTCGCGGCGGGTTCCCGGCTCGGCGGTTCCGTAGCCGCGCGCGACGCCCCGCGGCGCCTGGCACCAGCAGCCACGATCGCCGCCGCCACCGAGCAACGTGACGACGTCGTTCCAGCGGTCGGGCGTCGCGGGGACGACCCGTACGCCCGGGCCTACTCCTCGACGTTCGCCCACGGCCCGAGTAGCTCGTCGACATCGGCTTCGTCGAGCACGTCGGCCAGGACGAGGCCGGTCACCGCTTCCTCGAATGAAACCGCCAGGCCGGCGCGCTCAGGTCCGCTGATTCCACTTGCGAAGGGCATCAGGCCGAGGGTGGTCCGAAACCCGCCTTGCGAGAATCGCCTCTCGATGTACCCGGCGCCGATCAGCCGGGCGGCCTGAACGGCGGCTTCTCGGCCGGTCTCGATCGCGACCAGCTCGGCTGCCTCGACCGCGCGTCGATGCGCGGGTTCACGCCGCCTCACGGCAAACATCGGCAACTGGTCGTAACCGACCCGGTCGACGGCTTCGCTGAACCTGTCGAGCCGACGTCGGATGTCGCGTGGCAGCTGATCGAGCGGACCGGAATTCATCATGCCCCGGCGGCGGCGAGGCTCTCGTCGAGGATCCGCAGGGCCTGGTCGACTTCATCGGCCGTGGTGACGAGGGGCGGAATGATCCGGACGACATTCACGTAGGTCCCGGCCGTCAGGATGATCAGCTTGCGAGCGAGCGCCTCCGCCTGGACACGCTTCGTGACGTCGGGGTTCGGGACGCGGCCGTCGCCCTCACCGGGCTTCACGAATTCGAGGGCGACCATCAACCCCAGGCCGCGGACGTCGCCGATCGAGGCGTACTTCGGGGCGATGGCCCGCAGCCCGGCCAGGAACTGGTCGCCGCGCTCGCGGGCGTTGGCGACGAGCCCCTCCTCCTCGATGACATCGAGCGTTGCGTTGGCCGCGGCACAGGCAACGACGTTGCCGCCGTACGTGCCGCCGTGGGATCCCGCCGGGAGCTTGTCGAGGATCGCGCGCTGGGCGACGATCCCGCTCAGGGGCAGGCCGGAGGCGATCCCCTTGGCCATCACGAGGATGTCCGGCTCGACGCCCCAATGGTTGACCGCGAACAGCTCGCCGGTCCGCCCGAACCCGGTCTGGACCTCATCGGCGATCAACAGGATCCCGTGCTGGCGGGTGATCTCGCGGAGCCGCGGCAGGAACGCCGGCGGCGGGACGATGTAGCCGCCCTCGCCGAGGATCGGCTCGACGATGATCGCCGCGACGTGCTCCGGGTAGACGTACTGGTGGAACGTCAGGTCGAGCTGCTCCTCCCAGTCGCAGGTGCAGCGCTCGTCGGCGGCGTGCGACCCGCCTGGCGCGCGGTAGCAGTACGGGTAGGCGGTGTGGTACACGCTGCCCGGCAGCGGCTCGAAGTGGCCGCGGTAGACGTCCTTGGCGGTCGTGAGGGCCATCGTCTGGCCGGTCCGGCCGTGGTAGCCGTAGCGGAATCCGAGGATCACCGGCCGACCGGTCGCGATCCGGGCGAGCTTGACCGATGCCTCGACCGCCTCCGCCCCGCTGTTCGAGAGGAATGCGCCCCAGCCGTCGCCGGGCAGGACGTAACGGAGTCGCTCGTGGAGCCGCAGCCCGGCCTCGTGGTACAGGATGTTCTGCTGGCCGTGGAGGAGCTTGGCGGCCTGCTCCTGGACCGCGGCGACGACGCGCGGGTGAGCGTGGCCGGTGTTCGTGACGCCGATCCCCGACGAATAGTCGAGATAGCGCTCGCCGTCGGTCGTGATCAGCCACGATCCTTCGCCCCGCTCGATGATCAAGTTCGTGACCCGGCCCCAGACCGGGGGCACGACCGAGCGGTCGGGCAGGGGAGCGGACGTCGTCGGAGCCGGCGCGGTATCGACCATGGGACTGAGGGTCTCCCGGACTAGCGGATGCGGGCAGCGCGGCCGGACCGCAGGGTCGTGAGCCCGACGAGCGTGACGGCGCCGAGGAAGATGATCGAGCCGATCACGTTGATCTGGACCGGCAGGGCATTCTTCTGGATCGAATAGACCCAGATCGGGAAGGTGTTGGTTCGTCCCGACACGAAGTTGGTGATGACGAAGTCGTCGATCGACAGGCTGAACGCGAGGAGCGCGGCTGCCATGATGCCGGGGAAGATCAGGGGGAATGTCACCTTCCAGAAGGTCGTGATCTCGTTCGCCCCGAGGTCCATCGCGGCCTCCTCGAGCCGCCGGTCGAAGCCGGCGAGGCGGGCCTTCACGGTCACCACGACGTAGCTGATGTTGAACATCACGTGGGCGATCAGGATGGTCAGGAAGCCGGTCGGATAGAGGGTCGGGACATTGCCCGCGAGCGGCGGCAGGGCGGTCGCCACGAACAGCGTGAGCAAGCTCGCGCCCATGACGATCTCGGGCGTCGCCATCGGCAGGAAGATGATCCCGTTGAGGGCGCCCCGGCCGCGGAAGTTGTAGCGGGTCAGGGCGAGGCCCATCATCGTCCCGATGATCGTGGCGATGATCGTCGAGATCAGGGCGACCGACAGGCTCGTGATCACGGCGTCGCCGAGACCGGGCCAGTCGAACGGGTGAGCCCAGCCCTCGAGCGAGAACGTGTTCCAGATGTAGTTGAACTTGCCGTCGGGCTTGTTGAACGAGAAGACGATCATCACCGCGATCGGGATCATCAGGTACACGATCGCAAGGGTCGTGAAGATCGGCAACGCCCGGTGCTGCAGACCGTGGCGGAAGCCGCCGGACCGCCTGCGCGCGGCGGCCGCCGGCCGGTTCCCTGCCTGGAGCGTCGTCGCGTCGGCCATCAGCCGGTCAGCTGCTCGGTGCCGAGCAGTCGCGCATACACCGCGACGGCGACGAGGATGCCGGCCATCAGCATGAACGACAGGGCCGATCCAACCGGATAGTCGTTCTGGACGAGGAGCCGGTTCTGGATGACGTTTCCGATCATCCGGGTGCCGGGGTTGCCGAGGAGCTCCGCGTTGATGTAGTCGCCCATCGACGGGATGAACGTCAACAGCGAGCCGGCAAACACCCCGGGGAGCGCGAGCGGCAGGGTGACCCGCCGGAACGCCGCGGCCCGGTTGGCGTACAGGTCCTCGGCCGCCTCGATCAGCCGGATGTCGATCTTCTCGAGCGCGACGTACAGCGGCAGGATCATGAACGGCAGGAAGTTGTAGGTCAGTCCGGCAACCTGGGCGAGCGGCGTGTTGATCAGGCTGAACCGGCCGTCGATCAGGGCCCCGGTTCCGAGGATCGGCCAGTCATTGGCCAGGATCCCGAAGCCGTGCCGAAGGGGCGCCAGCAGGGGACCCTCGTCCCCGAGGAGGATCTTCCAGCTGATCGTCCGGATCAGGAAGCTCGTGAAGAACGGGGCGATGACCAGGAACAGGATCAGGTTCTTGTAGCGGCCGCCGCGGAAGGCGATCGTGTACGCGACCGGGAAGCCGATCGCGAGGGTCAGGATCGTCGCGAGGCCGCCGAACAGGATCGAGTTGAGGAACTGCTTGCCGAACCGATCGATCGCCGTCGCGTAGGCATCGGCGTTGAAGGTCATGACGTAGCCCGTCTCGAGCGTCCCGGTCGAGATCGAGTAGGTGAACATCTGGATGGCCGGGATGACGTAGAAGATCACGAGCCATAGCAGGCCGGGGGCCAGCAGGAGGTACGGCACGGTGCGGCCGAAGCGGGCTCGCAGCGTCGGGCCCCGCGGCGCGCTTGCGGTTGCGGCGGTCATCGACCGGTCGTCATGTCGGGGTGGCTTCGGCTCAGGTCCCGGACAGCTTCGAGAAGAGGTCGTTCAGCTTCTTCTCGATGTCGTCGCTGAGCGACTGGAAGTTGTGTTGCTTGGCGACGACCTCCGGGGTCGGGAAGAGGAGCGGGTTCGCCGCCGCCTCGGCATCGAGCTTCTTGATCTCCTCGTCAGCGCCCTTGACCGGCGAGACGTAGTAGACGTAGTTCGCGATCTGGGCGGCGATCTTCGGATCGTAGACGTAGTTCATCATCAGCTCGGCGGTGTACTTGTTGGCCGCGCCCTTCGGGATGAGCATGTTGTCGGTCCAGATCAGCGTGCCTTCCTCCGGGAAGATGAACTTGTCGTCGGGGCCGCCGGACGAGGCGAGGTCGCCGGACCAGACGAACGCCGCCCAGACCTTCTTCTGGCCGAAGTCCTGGAGGTACTCGTTGCCGGTGAAGCGGAGACCGCCGTCGGCGAGCGGCTGGATCGAATCGGCAGCCTGCTGGAGCTGATCGGCCGTCACGGTCGCGCCGTTGGCGTCGACCCCGAGCTTCAGCAGGACGAGCCCGAAGGTGTCGCGGGCCTCGGCCAGGAACGTCAGCTTCTCCGGCGGGATGTTCCAGAGGTCGGCGATCTTCGTCGGCTCGGCGATGTTGTTGGCCTTGAGGGTCTTCGCGTTGAACCCGACGCCGGTCATCCCGGATTGCCACGGGTAGTGGTAGTCGTTGGTCGGGTCCCAGGTCTGGTTCTTCAGGGCGTCGCGGATGTTGGCGGTGCAGTTCGGGACGTTCGTCTGGTCGATCGTCTCGGCCCACTTGTTGGCCACGATCTTGGACGCCATCCAGTCGGTCAGGACGACGAGGTCCCAGCCG
>DATAIW010000046.1:0-1581 GCA_036262455.1 Candidatus Limnocylindrales bacterium
GTCGACCAGCCCTCCGTCGCCGACAGCAGGATCGCCGCCCGTTCGTGCGCGGTGAGCGCCGACAGCTGCCCACGGAGATCGACGAACCGCTCGACCGTCGCCGCGTCGATCCCGACGGGGACCGCCGGCGCCGGTCGAAGCCGAAGCTCGCGGGCCAGGCGCCGGAAGCGATCGAACGCGATGCGCCGCGCGGCGACGAGCAGCCAACCCACGACCGGCTCGCTCCAGTCGATCCTCCCTCGTGTCCGCCACAGCCGGACGAACGCCTCCTGGGCGACGTCGTCGGCCTCTCCGAGGTCGTTGGTCAGCGCGAGCGCGAATCGGTACACCGGCATCCACAGCTCCTCGGCGGCGCGTTGGAAGGCGTCGTCAGCGGTCGGGTCGGGGGCGGTCATCTGTCCCGTACACGTCCACCGAGCCGCGATCGCACGGCCGGCGCGCGCCGATTCGTCGCGGGTGCGGGGATCACATCCGGAAGACCCCGAAGCGCGTGTCCGGGATCGGGGCGTGGAAGGCGGCCTTGATCCCGAGCGAGAGCACCCGTCGCGTGTCGAGCGGATCGATCACGCCGTCGTCCCACAGCCGGGCCGTGGCGAAGTACGGCGAGCCCTCGCGCTCGTACGTCTCGAGGATCGGGGCCTCGAACGCGTCGCGCGCCGCCTCGTCGGCGAACGGCCCACCGACCGTCGAGAGGACGCGGGCCGCCTGGGTGCCGCCCATGACGGAGATGCGCGAATTCGGCCAGGTCCACAGGAAGCGCGGCTGGTAGGCCCGGCCGGCCATCGCGTAGTTGCCCGCCCCGAAGCTCCCGCCGATGAGAATCGTGAACTTCGGGACCTCGGCGCAGGCGACCGCGGTCACCATCTTCGCCCCGTCCTTGGCGATTCCGCCCGCCTCGTACTCGCGCCCGACCATGAAGCCGGTGATGTTCTGGAGGAACACGAGCGGGATCTTCCGCTGGGCGCACAGCTCGACGAAATGGGCGCCCTTGAGGGCCGACGCGCTGAACAGGATCCCGTCGTTGGCGACGATCCCGACCGGCCAGCCGTCGACGTGGGCGAAGCCGGTGACGAGGGTCTCGCCGTAGCGCGGCTTGAAGTCGTGGAAGCGGCTGCCGTCGACGAGCCGGGCGATGATCTCGCGGACCTCGACGGGCCGGCGGGGGTCGGCCGAGACGGCGGCGTAGAGCCCGGCAGTCCCGGGTCCGCCGGACGGGTCGACCGCCGGGGCCTCCGGCGCCAGCCGATCCCAGGGCGGCGTCGGCGGCCGCCGGTTCAGGTTCGCAACGATCGACCGGCCGAGGGCGAGCGCGTGCTCGTCGTCGAGGGCGAGGTGATCGGCCACGCCGGAGATCGACGTATGGACGTCGCCGCCGCCGAGGTCCTCGGCGCTGACCTCCTCGCCGGTCGCGGCCTTCACGAGCGGCGGACCGCCGAGGAAGATCGTGCCGGTGCCCTTCACGATGACGGTCTCGTCGCTCATCGCCGGGACGTACGCACCGCCGGCGGTCGATGAGCCCATCACCAACGCGACCTGCGGAATGCCCGCGCCCGACATCCGGGCCTGGTTGTAGAAGATCCG
>DATAIW010000047.1:0-14036 GCA_036262455.1 Candidatus Limnocylindrales bacterium
CGAAAGCGGAACGCGGATCGTGACGAGGACCGGTGGCCTCGACCTCGGCCCGCGTGTCGCCGCCATCCCGCTCGAGGACTACACCCGCTCCATGACGGAGGAGGGCATCGCCTTCGATCTCCTCGACGGTCCGGAGATCAGCCGGCGCTGGCCGCAGTGGCGGCTCGGCGACGAGCATCACGGCCTGTACCAGGCCGACGCCGGGATCGCCGACCCGAACAAGGGCAACGCGGCCCACCAGCGCCTCGCCCGCGCCCACGGGGCGACGCTGCTCGACCACGCCCCGGTGGCCAGCCTCCGCGCCCTCGCCGGCGGCGGGATCGAGGTCGAGCTCGCGGACGGCACGCTCCACCGGGCGCCGCACGTCGTCCTCGCCGCCGACGCCTGGACGAGCGACCTCCTCGCGTCCTTCGACCGGCGCCTGCCGCTGACGATCATCCAGGCCCAGGTCACCTACTTCGCCGCGCCGGATCCCGCCCTGTTCGCCCCCGACCGCTTCCCGATCTGGATCTGGATGGACGACCCCTCGTTCTACGGCTTCCCGACGTATGGCGAGGCCGGGCCGAAGGCCGCCGAGGATGTCGGCGGCGACGAGGTGACCCCCGCGACCCGGACGTTCGAGCGGAACGAGGTCGGGTTCCGCCGCCTGACCGACTTCCTGGCGCGCCACCTCCCGGAGCATCTCGGGCCGGAGATCGTCACGAAGACGTGTCTCTACACCTTGACGCCGGATCGGGACTTCGTCGTCGACCGGCTGCCGGACGTGCCCGGAGTCCACGTCGTGCTCGGGGCTGCCCACGGCTTCAAGTTCGCCTCAGTCCTCGGTCGGATCGTCGCGGAGCTCGTCGTCGACGGCTCGACCCCGTCGGCGGGTGAGCTCGAGCGCTTCGCGATCGACCGGCCGATCCTGCTCGAGGCGAACCCCGCGACGAGCTTCCTCCTATGACCAGTCGATGAGCCGCGCATCCGAGGATCTCGCCGCCGCGCCGCGCAAGCCGCGCCGCCTCCGCGAGGGCGACACGGTCGGTGTCGTCGCACCCGCGAGCTCCTGGGAGAACCGCAGCGAGCTCCTCCGCGGCATCGCCGGTCTCGAGGCATGGGGCTTGAATGTCAAGCTCGGCGCCCACGTCAACGACCGCCACGGCTACATGGCCGGTCGGGACGAGGACCGGGTGGCGGACATCCACGCGGCCCTCGCCGACCCCGAGGTCCGGGCCATCGTCTGCCTCCAGGGCGGCTACGGCACGCCGCGCCTGATCCCGCTCCTCGACGAGGCCGCGTTCGCCGCCAACCCCAAGGCCATCTGCGGCTACAGCGACCTGACCACCCTCCACCTCGCCCAGCAGCACTGGGGCGACGTGATCAGCTTCTACTCGAACGGCGTGACGGGGATCGGTGCGCCCGAAGTCACGGACTTCTCGAAGGCGAGCCTCAAGCGCGCCCTGTTCAGCGACGAGCCCTACGGCCAGATCGGGCCGAACCCGGACGATCCATACGTCCGGACGATCGTCGGTGGCCGGGTGACGGGGCGGCTGACCGGCGGGTGCGCCGGGCTCCTGAGCAGCGCCATCGGGACAAGGCTCCAGCCGGACTTCCGCGGTCGGATCGTGGTGCTCGAGGAGATCGACAACGAGGGCTACATCCACGACGGGATCCTGACCCAGCTCCGGAACGCCGGGCTGTTCGAGGGTGCCGCGGGGATCGTCGTCGGCGATATCAAGGCGAAATGGTCCGGCGGGATCGCCGAGCTGTCGGCCGAGGACATCGTCGAGGAGGTCCTGGCCCCGCTCGGGCTGCCGCTGATCTTCGGCCTGCCGATCGGCCACAACAAGCACCACGCCACCGTCCCCCTCGGCGCCCTCGCCACGCTGGACGCGGATGCCGGCACGCTCGTCGTCGAGGAGGTGGTCACCACCGACTGATCGCGGACCACGATGCGAGTCGGAGTTGCCGTGGTCCGCAGTGCTGTGCGACAGTTCGGCCGCCTCTCGGGACCGGGGTCCGGAGGCGATCATGTCCGTCGCCCGTCGTGGCGAACCGGACAGACGAGGAGGAGAGATGCGACATCCCCTGCGCGCGCGGTTGACCCGGGCTCTGGTGGCCGTGGGGCTGATCCTCTCGACGATCCTGCCGGGAGCCTCCGCGTCCGCCGCTCCAGGCGATCTCGTCCTGCGAGCCGGCACCGACCAGGACCTCCAGATCCTCAACCCGTTCGAGTCGGTCCTCGTCGCCGACTTCGAGGCATTCACCCTCAACTACGACCTGCTCGTGAACTTCGGGCCGAACATCGAATCGGTGCCGGGTTTCGCCGAATCCTGGACGCAATCGACGGACGGCAAGACCTGGACCTTCAAGATCCGCCCAGGCATGAAGTGGTCCGACGGGCAACCCGCGACCTCCGAGGACGCCCGCTGGACCTACCAGACCATCCTCGACGGCGTCGCCTCCGACCGCGGCTATCTCGGCGAGGGCTACCTCGAGGGCTATCTGACCGACGCCGGCCTCAAGACGGTCACCGCACCGGATCCGACGACCCTTGTCGTGACGACCGACTTCGCCAACACCCTGCTCCTCCAAGCCTATGTCCCGATCCTGCCGAAGCACATCTGGTCGACCCACTCGCTCGCCCAGATCATTGATCCGAAGGCGGCCAAGTTCTTCAAGAACGAGCCGCCGGTGGTCGGCACGGGGCCGTACCAGGCCGTCGAATGGAAGCCCGGCGACTTCATCCGGTTCGCCCGCAACCCGAACTACTGGGGGAAGCAGGGCGCCGTCGACGAGGTGATCATCCAGCACTTCGCGAGCTCGGACACGATGGTCCAGGCACTCAAGACCGGCGAGGTCGATTACGTCCGGGGCATCCAGCCGGACCAGTTCAACGCCCTCAAGACCGAGCCGGGCATCACGGCGGTCGCGGGCATCGCCAACGGCTATTCCGAGCTGTCGTTCAACACCGGCGGCAACAAGAAGGGCTACCACGGCTCGACCTCCGCCCTGTCGGACATCGCCTTCCGCGACGCCCTCGGCTACGCGATCGATAACCAGAAGCTCGTCGAAGCGACGCTCGGCGGCTACGGCACGCCGGGCTCGACGATCATCCCGCCCTTCCATACCCGCTGGCACGTCGAGCCGGATCGACCGCGCAAGTTCGACCTCGCGGAGGCGAATACGCGGCTCGACGCGGCCGGCTACACAAAGAATGCGGACGGCAAGCGCGTCGACAAGGATGGCAAGGTCATCAACCTCCGCCTGACCTGGCCAGACTCCGAGGCCGAGGACGCGACCAACGCCCAGTTCCTCGTCGAGTGGTTCGGCCAGCTCGGGATCACGGTGACGGCCGCGGTCACCGAGGAAGGCAAGCTGATCGACGACGTGACCGGACCGCCCGGTGCGGCCAACTACGACATCTACATGTGGGGCTGGGTCGGCGACCCGGATCCGACGTCGCTGCTCAAGTTCTTCCAGACGAGCGCAATCGGCAGCTCGAGCGACAGCTACTACTCGAACCCGCACTATGACGACCTGTTCAAGCAGCAGCGAGCCGAGTCGGATCCGGTCAAGCGCAAGGCCCTCCTTGCCGAGATGCAGAACCTCGTCTACGACGAGGCGCCATATCACATCCTCTACTACGACGCCGAGCTCGACGCGTACCGGACCGACAAGTTCGCGGGCTGGACGAACCAACCGGTTGAGGGTGGGACGCCCCTGTTCGGTTATGGCTCGGGCAACTACACCCTCCTGACGGATGCGTCCGCGACGCCGTCGGCGGCGCCATCGGTCGCGCCGTCGGCCGCGGCTTCGACGGTGCCCGGGGCAAGCGGCGGGACCCCTGCCGCGTCGGCTCCGCCCGACACGACGCCGGCGTCGAGCTCCAGCTCGTCGCTGCCACTGATTCTCGGTGTGATCGCCCTCGTGGTCATCATCGCCGTCGGTCTCGTCCTCATGCGCGGCCGGCGCCGGGAGATCGACGAGGAATGAGGGTCGCGGGCGGCATGCCGCCCGTTGATCGGCCGCCACGGACGGGGAGCGCCAGCCGGCACTCCCCGTCCCACGCCGCGGCCCCGCTGCGGTCATCACGTCCCGGCGTGTCCGGCCGCCGCCGGTGAAGATCGGCTATCTCGGTCGCCGCATCGCCTCGGCGCTCATCACGATCGCCCTGATCGCCCTCATCAACTTCCTCCTCTTCCGGGCGATGCCCGGTTCGCCCGAGCGCGTGATCCTCGGTCGGACGCCGAACGTGACCGCGCAGATCCTGCAGCAGACGCGCGAACGCTGGGGCCTCGACAAGTCGCTGTTCCCCGACCAGTTCGTGGCCTACGTCGGGGCGACCGTGCAGGGCGACCTCGGCTTCTCCTTCATCGCCCGTGGCCAGACCGTGACCGAGGTCCTCGCCCAGCGGATCTGGCCGACCGTCATCCTCTTCGGTCTCGGCGAGATCGTCGCGATCATCCTCGGACTGGCGCTCGGCGCGTACACGGGCTGGAGGCGCGGCGGCCCGGTCGACTACGTCGGGAACGGGGTCTCGCTCGTCCTGTATTCGACGCCGTACTTCCTGCTCGGGATGGCGTTCCTCCTCGTGTTCGCGACGACGTTCCGCTGGTTCCCGACGTTCGGCATGCTGACCTCCGGCGCGCAGTACCCGGGCCTGTGGGAGCGCCTGATCGACTTCCTTGCCCATCTCGCTCTGCCGCTGGCGACGGTGGCGTTCGGGTTGGTCGGCCAGTACGCGATCGTCATGCGCTCCTCGATCGTCGAGACCCTGTCCGAGGACTACGTGACGACCGCCCGGGCCATGGGACTCCGTGAGGGCCGGATCCTGCGCCACCATGCCCTTCCGAACGCCATGCTGCCGACCGTGTCGCTCATCGCGATCAATCTCGGCTATGTCGTCGCGGGGGCGATCACCGTCGAGGTCGTGTTCAACTGGCCGGGCCTCGGGACGTTGGCCGTGACGGCGTTGACGTCGCGGGACTACCCGGTCCTCCAGGGCGTGTTCCTGCTGCTCGGCATCTCCGTCGTGTTGGCCAACCTGGTGGCGGACCTCATCTACGGCGCGCTCGACCCGCGGGTCCGGACATGACCGCGGCCTCCGTCCGGGGCACGGGGCCGCGCGGCCTGGGCCGTGCGCTCGGCTCCGGGACGATCGTCCGGCGGCTGCTCCGGAAGCCGGAGGGCCTCATCGGCGTCGTGATCCTCACGATCTTCATCGTCCTCGCCATCGTGCCGCAGGTGTTCGTCGGGCCCCTCCAGACGGCGGTGACCGCGTCCGGCCATCGGCTCGAACCGCCGTCCGGGGCCCACCTGTTCGGCACCGATGAGCTGCGCCGCGACATGCTGAACCAGACCGTGTACGGCGCCCGCATCTCGCTCGTCATCGGGTTCCTCGCGACCCTCGTGACCGTCGCGATCGGGGCCGTGATCGGGATCGTCGCCGGGTTCGTCGGCGGCTGGCTGGACGCGATCCTCATGCGGATCACGGACTTCTTCCTCGTCATCCCGACGTTCGTGCTCGCCCTGATCCTGACGCCGATCATCCAGGAGCTCGTCGGGTCGGCGGCGACCGAGGTGTTCGGGATCCGGATGACCCTGATCGTCATCGTGATCGTCATCGGGATCACGAGCTGGTCGTCGACCGCCCGGATCATCCGCTCCCAGACACTGTCGCTGCGGGAGCGGGCCTTCGTCGACCGTGCTCGCGTGATCGGGGCTGGTAGCGGCCACATCATGCGCCGCCACATCCTGCCGAACGTCATCAACCTCATCGTCGCCAACGCGGTCCTGACCTTCGCCGGAGCGGTCCTGACCGAGACCACGCTTTCGTTCGTCGGCCTGGGCGACCCGTTCCAGCCGTCCTGGGGCCAGCTGCTCGAGGCGGCCCGGGCCGCCGGAGCGCCGGGCCTCGGTGCCTGGTGGTACTTCGTGCCGCCCGGCGCCGGGATCGTCCTGGTCGTGCTGTCGTTCACGCTCGTCGGCAGCGCGCTCGACGATCTCCTCAACCCGAAGCGGGGCGGTCGGCGATGATCGGACGGGGAGGCGCCGGGCCAAAGTCATCGACGGCGACCGCCGCGACGCCGGTCGATGCCCGCGGACGTGCATTGCCGAAGCACGCAGATCCGAGCCAGCCCCTGCTCGTCGTCGACGATCTCCGGACGTACTTCGAGCTCGACGGCGCGACGGTCCATGCGGTCGATGGCGTCAGCTTCAAGCTCCAGCAAGGCGAAGCGCTCGGGATCGCCGGCGAGTCCGGCTGCGGCAAGACGACGACGGCGCTGTCACTGATCCGTGTGCTGCCGTCCAACGCCCGGATCGTGAGTGGCTCGGTTCGCTACTTCGGGATCGATCTCGTGCCGAAGAGCGCCGAAGCCCTGCGGCGCTACCGCTGGCGCGAGATCTCGATCGTGTTCCAGGGGGCGATGAACGCGCTCAACCCGGTCCACCGGCTGCGCGACCAGGTCGCCGAGCCGCTGATGGAGCGGCTGAACATGTCCGAGTCGAAGGCGCGCAAGCGGGCCGGCGAGCTCCTCGAGCTCGTCGGGATCCCGAAGCAGCGGGGGAGCGCCTATCCACACGAGCTGTCGGGCGGGATGCGCCAGCGGGCAATGATCGCGATGGCCCTCGCCTGTGATCCGGCGATCGTCATCGGCGACGAACCGACGACTGCGCTCGACGTGATGATCCAGGCCCAGATCCTCGAGCTGCTCGAGCGGCTTCGCCGGGAGCTCGGGCTGTCGCTCATCCTGATCACCCACGACCTGTCGGTTATCGCCGAGACCTGCGACCGGATCCTCGTGATGTATGCCGGTCGGGTCGCCGAGGAAGGCTCGGTCAGCGAGGTCTTCCGCCATCCCCGCCATCCCTACACGCAGAAGCTCCTGTCGGCATTCCCGAACATCACGGCCGATCGGCGAACGCTCGACGTGATCCCGGGGTCTCCGCCGGACCTGCGCGAACCGCCGCCGGGCTGCCGCTTCGCACCACGCTGCCCGTTCGTCATGCCGGTCTGCAGCGAAGTCGTCCCACCCGAGGTCACCTTCGACGGGGTGCGAGTCGCCTGCCACCTCTATCCGCCGGGGAGCGACGGGGCACCCGCCGGCATGCTCGCCCGGAGCTCGACGCCGGAAGCCGATGGCGGGGCGCCTTCGGTGTCGACGAGGCCGGCCGAGGCACCGCGCGCATGACCGACCCGATCCGCCCAACGATCGCAGGCGCAGGCGCAGGCCCAGTCGCGTCGGGCGGAGCCGGCGCCGGCGCGCCACCGAGAGCGCCCGCCGAGGAGCTGCTGCGCCTGACCGACCTCAAGGTCCATTTTCCGATCCGGACCGGCGTCGCGGACACGATCCTGCGGCGGTCGCACGGTGCCGTCCGGGCGGTCGATGGGATCGACCTGACGCTGCACCGGGGCGAGGTCCTCGGCCTCGTCGGGGAGTCGGGGAGCGGCAAGACGACGACCGGCCGGGTCATCGTCAAGCTGACCCGCCAGACCGCCGGCACGATGACGTTCGACGGCAAGGACGTCAGCGACCTGCGCGGCACCAAGGCTCTGCGCCCGTATCGCCGCCGGGTCCAGCTCATCTTCCAGGATCCGTACGAGACGCTGAACCCGAAGCAGACGATCAATGACTTCGTGATGGAGCCGCTCGTCGTCAACGATCTCGGGCAGTCACGGGACGATCGCCAGCGCCGGGTGTTCGGCGCGCTCGAGGCGGCGGGTCTCCGGCCGGCGGCCGATTTCGCGTTCCGATACCCCCATGAGCTCTCGGGTGGCCAGCGCCAGCGGGTCGTCATCGCCGGCGCCCTCGTCATGGGCCCCGAGCTGATCGTCGCCGACGAGCCGGTCTCGATGCTCGACGTGTCGATCCGGACCGAGCTCCTCCGGCTGATGCTCGACCTTCGCGCCGAGCGCGGCCTGACCTACCTCTTCATCACCCACGACCTGTCGCTGGCGTGGGTGATCGCCGACCGGATCGCGGTGATGTACCTCGGCAAGATCATGGAGATCGGTCCGGCCGAGGCGGTCATCGGCTCTCCGCACAATCCCTACACGCAGGCGCTCGTGTCCGTCGCGCCATCCCCGGATCCGCCGACGGAGGGGCGACGAGCGAGGCGGACGATCCTCGTCGGCGAGACGCCCGACGCGGCCCACGTCCCAAGCGGGTGCCGGTTCCACCCGCGCTGCCCGTACGCGTTCGATCGCTGCCGGGTCGAGGAGCCGCCGCTGTTCGATGTCGGCGCCGGGCACCAGGCGGCCTGCTGGCTGGCGGAGGGCGGGCGCTCCCTGCCCGTCCTGCCCCCGCACGAGGTCGGTGAGGTCGTCCAGCCCGGGATCGCCGCGCCGACCTCTCCGCCCCCGTCATCGACCCCGGCCTGATGGCGTTCGATCCCGCCGACGTCACGTCGACCGAGGGTCTCGAGCCGTTGACGACGGCGCACGTCGCCGCGTTCCTGCGCGCCGCCTGCGACCACATCGTGACCGAGCTGACCGCGCTCGGCGACGACTGGGCGCGCTGGCGCCCGGCGCCAGAGGAGTGGTCGGCCAACGAGTGTCTCGGCCACATCATCGAGGCGGATCGACGCGGGTTTGCCGGACGGATCCGACGGATCCTCGCTCTTGACGGCGTCGCCGAGCAGGGCTGGGATCAGATCGCGACCGCCGCGGCGCGACGCGACAATGACCGGACCGTCGCCGCGATCCTCGAGGAGTTCCGCACCGGGCGCGACGCGGCGATCGGCCTCGTCGACGGGCTCGGGCCGGACGACCTCGAGCGGTTCGCCATCCACGATCGGGTCGGACGGGTGACCGTCGGCGAGCTCCTCCATGAATGGGTCTTCCACGATCGCAATCACATCCGCCAGCTGCTGGCAAACACGCAGGCGCTGGCGTGGCCGGCGATGGGCAACACCCGCCGGTTCAGTCACCCCGACCGCTGACGGACGCCCGGCGAGCTACCGCGTCAGCGCGTGGAGCCGTCTTCGAGGGCGCGGTAGACGGCCCAGCCGAGCACCGCCCCGAGCAGCGGACCGGCGATCCAGACGATGATGTTCCCGTCGAGCGTGCCGCCGACGAGTGCCGGAGCGAGGGACCGGGCCGGGTTCACCGAGGCGCCGCTGAACGGGATGCCCGCGAAGTGGATGACGGTCAGCGTCAGCGGGATCGCGAAGGCGGCATGGCTCGGGGCACGTTTGGTGACCGTCAGGATCACGAGCACGAAGATCGCGGTCAGCAGCAGTTCCACGGCGAACGCATTGACCATCTTGCCTGCGGGGAAGCCGCTCGCGGTTGACTGCACCTCGGCCTGACTCGCCACCACGAGCACGACCGCCGATGCAGCGATCGCACCGATCACCTGGGCGACGATGTAGCCGACCGCGTTCATCACGTCGATCCGCCGGTCGAGCAGGGCCCCGAGCGTGACCGCGGGGTTGAAGTGGCCGCCCGACACGTAGCCGGCCGACTGGATTGCCGCGAGCAGCCCGAGCCCGAATCCGAACGGCACGACCGCGAGAATCGGGGCGCCCGTCCTGCCGGCGCCGACGATCGTCATCGATCCGACGACAACCAGAATGAACGTCCCGACCAGCTCGGCGAGGTACTTGCGAGCTTCCATCCCATCCTCCGTTGCACGAGTGCCCGTCACGCGCCAGGACGCAGTATGGCGGCTCGGGTCAGGCCGGCGAGACGTGCCCGCGCAGGATGGGACCGGCGCCGCGTCGGGTCAGGCGGCGATGGCGATCGGCTCCGGGTCCGGGGCGATCTCGACGGTGATCCGGCAATCCGCGCAATCGACGCTCGTCGCGTCGAGGCTGTCGAGGGCAAGTTCCGCGGCACACCAGGTGCATTCGATGATGATCATGGCCGGAGCCTGCGCCCCGGTCGTGACAGCTAGCGTGTCACGACCGCGCGGGTCCTGACGTGTCGGCCGGTGATCCGTATCGGAAGCAGCTCGGCAGGTGATCGTCGACGAGGCCGATGCTCTGCATCAATGCGTAGACGATCGTCGAGCCGACGAACCGGAAGCCGCGTCGGCGCAGGTCGGCCGACAACGCGTCCGAGGCGTCCGTTCGAGCCGGGATCTCGCCGGCGCGTCCGTCGGGGCCGACCCGCTGCGGTGGGCCCGGCACCATCGTCGCCAGATACGCGTCGACCGAACCGAACTCGCGGCCGGTGGCCAGCCACGATGCGGCATTCCCGATGGTCGCATCGATCTTCGCCCGGTTCCGGACGATCCCGGCATCCGCCATCAGGCGCTCCCGATCCGCGTCGGTGAACCCGGCCACGACCGCCGGATCGAAGCCGCGGAATGCCTGACGGAACGCATCCCGCTTGTGGAGGATCGTCGACCAGCTGAGGCCGGCCTGGAACGACTCGAGGGCGAGCCGCTCGAAGAGCTCCGTGTCGTCGTGGCACGGCGCCCCCCATTCCTCGTCGTGGTAGCGGACCATCGCCGGATCCGGCCGCTCGCTTCCGGCCCCGGACCAGGAGCAGCGGGCAAGGGTCGGATCGAATCCGGGATCGGTCACAGCCCGACGATACCTGGCCACGCCGGCTCATGCCGGTCGGCGGTTCAGGGGATCGGGACAGTGTCGAAGAGCGTTCCGCGGAGGGACGGATCGGTGGCGGGCCGGGCGGCGTTGAAGACCGCCCGGAACACGTCCCCCGACACGGTCTTCGTCCCGCGAGCGCCGATCAGCGTCACGCTGATCAGCCGGCCGGAGACGCCGCGGTTCGACAGGTCGAGATCGCTCAGTGTCCCGACGGCCGTTCGGGGGTCCGTGGCGAACATCGTGCTCAGCGCCGCGGCCGTGTAGGTGCCCGTCATCCACGTCGCGTACGGCGACGCCTTGTCGTACGCGGTCCCGTTCGGGGCGCGGTCGCTCGATCCCCGCAGGTACGAGACCGCGCCCGCCACGATCGACCCGCTCGAGCTGACGAAGACGTTCTCGTTGTTCTCGGTCCAGCCGCCGTCGGCGGAGTGGAACAGCGCGTTCACCAGGGACGTGCCGCTCAGCAGCACCGCGCCCGCGGTCGCCGTCACGGCCGTGTTGGTTGCTGACGTCTCGACGCGCTTGCCTCGATAGACCTGCGAACGCGTGTCGTCGTACACGTCGAACAGGCCGGTCGTCCGGTGGACCCGGTAGAGGGCATATGACCGGGCGGCGATCGCCTGGGCCTTCAGCGCCTCGACCGGCCAGGTCGACGGCATCTCGAGCGGAACGACGCTGCGCAGGTAGCGGTCGACCGCGATGTGGTTGACGACGATGGCCGTCGTCGTCAGGTGGAGGCGGAAGAAGCCGCGATAGACGTTGGTCGTCGTCGCTTTGGAGACCAGCTGGAGCACGCTCAACGCGTTGATCGGGCGGACATAGACATCGCCGCTCACGGTCTTCGCGGCCAGCCGAGCCCCGGTCGCCGACACGACCCGCAGGTTCCAGCTCGTGGCCTTCGGCGCGGTCGGGGAGAGGACGAGCCTGGCGTTCGCCGGGAAGGTCGGCGCGATGCCGTCGATCGTCCAGCCCCCGACCAGCCCCACGACCTTCAGCGGTCGGGCCGGTGTCGCGGCGAGCCCGGTCAGCAGCAGCACCCGGACCGCCGTCGCCGCGTTACGTGTCCCGAGGGTGGTCTTCGCGTAGTAGTGGCCGAGGATCTCCGGCGCCAGCTGGCCGGCCAGCGCCCGGCCGCGAGCCCCGTACTGCGACATCCCGACCCCGTGACCGTAACCGCGACCGTAGAACGTCAGGTCCGGCAGGCCGGACGCGCCGTCGGCGGACACGGCCGCGATCCGGAGGGCGGGTCCGAGCGCCGACAGGGCGAGAGCGGCGATGGCGGCGAAGACGAGCGCCGACCGTCCGGGCAACGCACGCCGCAGCGGCCGGGGCGGGAAGCCGGCGGAACGGGAGCGGCGGATCGAGAGCGTAGGCAGCATCGATTCCTCTGCGGACCCGACCACCATGAACGGTGCGGACGCGCACCGGCCATGGCCCGACGGGGCCAGCGATCCCATCCGATCGGGTCAGGCCGCGCTGAGCGCGGCCCCGGTCGATCGCGAGCGCAGTCCCGGGCGTTCGCGGTCTACCCTGTCTCGATGGCGGCCCGATTCTACGTCGGTCACGGCGCGAGCGGCTCGGCGGCGAGCATGGCCGCCCATGTCCGCGGGTTGATCGCCCGCGGGATCGACGCCCGCGCCATCGACCTGCCGTTGAAGAAGGCCGAGGCTGCCGTCCCGGCCTTGCGGGCGATCGTCCCCGACGGACCGGCCGCGCCCGGGGCGGACGGCCACGCGATCGCCGTCGGCGGCCAGTCGTACGGCGGCCGGGTCGCGACCCTGGCAGCGGCCGAACCGGACACCGACTATGCCGCGCTCGTCCTGTTCAGCTTTCCGCTCCATCCGCCCGGCGCACCGGCCAGGGCCGAGGAGCGAACGGCCCATTTCCCGGCGATCCGGTGTCCGGCCCTGTTCCTGTCCGGTGAGGCGGATCCGTTCGCCCGGCTCGACCTGCTTCGAGCACGCGTCGCCCTCCTGGCCGATGCCGAGCTCGTCACGTATCCGCGGCTCGGCCATACGTTGAAGCCGGTTCTCGAGGACGCGCTTGATCGGGCGGCGGCGTTCCTGCTCGCTCGGACGACGTGACGCGGCGAGCCGACTGCTGACACCCCCGGGCGGGACCGATCCCGATTTGCCACGGGCTTGCAACGCCGGATACTGGACAACGCCCGTATGCTGGGCCGTACCCCAGGGGCTGTGGCGGGTCGGGAGGACGCGCAGCCAAATCGAAGACGTTGCCGACGGAAGCTCCCCCCGCGGCGTACGCGCTGAAACCCCAAGGCGCCTGCGTCCTTTCCGCCCGGCTCTCGTCCGTCCATCGCTCGGCGCGCTCACCGCGCCGTCCCGGTAGGAAGGAGCACCATTGCCAGACGTGGCTGGCCGCCGTCGCGCGGTCCCCGTGGCCCTGTTGGTCGCGGCACTCCTCGTCTCGATCGTTCCGGCGGTCGTGACGGCATCGTCGCCACCGGGCCTCGAGCGGTTCCTGTACGCGCTCGGCCAGGTGGAATCCGGCGGCAACTACACCGCCCGCAACACGACCAGTGGCGCCTACGGCAAGTACCAGATCATGCCGGCGAGCTGGGCAGCATGGGCGAAGACGTACCTCGGCAGCTCGACGGCGCCCCAGACGCCGACGAACCAGGAGATCGTGGCGCACCGCAAGGTGACGGCCCTCTACAACTGGCTCGACTCGTGGCCGACCGTCGCCCATTGGTGGCTGACCGGGTCGTCTGAACGGAACTCGAGCCTCTGGTCGTCGTTCTCTCGGACCTATGTCCAGCGCCTGATGACGATCTACTACGCCGCCGCCGACGTGTCCGGCGACGTGCACACCACCTCGACGACGTCGTGGATCACATCGGGCGACACCCGGCTCAGCGAGACATCCAAGGCGATCGCCTACCACCTCGCCTGGTCGACCGCGACGTACGCGTCGTATTCGGGCCGCCAGGTGAAGTACGCCACCCGGACCGGGGCGTCGGCGACCGTGGCCTTCAGCGGCACCGGGATCGCCTGGATCGGGCCGGTCGGTCCGACCCGCGGCACGGCCCGCGTCTACATCGACGGGAAGGCGGTTGCCACGGTCGACCTCCGCCGGTCGACGTTCCAGGCCCGCAAGATCCTGTTCTCGAGGGCGCTTGCTGCCGGGCCGCATACCCTGAAGATCGTCGTCACGAGCAGCGGCCGACCGGTCGCGATCGATAACCTGATCGTCGGAACCTGACCTGACCTGACCTGACCTGACCCGACCTGCCCCGACCTCGGCCCTGAGCCCCCAGGCCTGGCGCTCGACGCCTGTTCCGGTTCGCCGGGACGGGCGTCGGCGTTCGGAGGCCGTTGGCGCCGTCAACGGTCCGGTCCCGGCCGGCCCGATGCAGGTTCCTGGCCGGGCAGTCGCCGGAGGACTCAAATGGAGGGGTTTCGGCTCCGGAACGGCCGCGTGAGGGCTTCACCGAGCGTGGATCACACCTCGTGACCCGTGGAATCGGCCGAATC
>DATAIW010000048.1:0-4080 GCA_036262455.1 Candidatus Limnocylindrales bacterium
GCCCGGGCGTCGTGCGGCTCATGGCCGATCGATCACGTCCTCGTCCGCGGGCTCACGGTCGACGCGTGCCGGGTGGCGACCGAGGCCGGCGACGCCTCCGACCACTGGCCGGTCGTCGTCGACCTCAGCCGCGCCTGACGCCCGCCCCAGGTCAGCGGCCGAGGCGCTCCCGCAGTCGGGCGACCTGCTCGGCAAGCTCGGTGGCGCGGGTCCGGGCACCCTCGACGACGGCCGGCGGCGCCTTGTCCGTGAAGGCGGTGTTGGCGAGCCGGGCCCGGGCGGCGACGAGGTGGCCCTCGGCCTCCTCGAGCTCCTTCTCGAGGCGAGCGCGATCGCGGCCGGCGGCGCCATCGACGGCGTCGTCGCTCGCGGCCGGCGGCAGGACCGTGGCCTCGAACGAGCCGGACGGCAGGACGATCTCCAGCGCCCCGTCGGGCCGCGGCAGGTCCGCGGACCGGTCGTGCGGGACCAGCGGCCGGGCCCGGGCCAGGCGCCCGATCGCGGGAGCCATCGCCTCGAACGTCGCCCGCGAATCGGTCGCCATCGCGAGATGCGTCTCCAGCCACGCGCCGGCAGGAAGGTCCGCGTGGGCCCGGGCGTTGCGGATCGCCACGATCGTCTCGATCACCTCGCCCAGCGCGGCATCGACCCGCTCGTCGCGGCCGGCGGCGGCCGGCCAGCGGGCCACCATCAACAGGTCCGGATCGTCGGCGCGGTGCGGGATCGCGGCCCAGATCGCCTCGGTCACGAACGGCATCACCGGGTGGAGCAGGCGGAGGTAGGTGTCCAGGGCGTCGACCAGCGTCCACCACGTCGCCGCCCGCTGGTCGACCGGGACGGACTCGTCGGCCAGGCGGACCTTGGCGAGCTCGATCCCCCAGTCGCAGAACTCCGACCAGATGCCGTCGTACAGGGCGCGGGTGACTTCGCCGAACTGGTAGTCGGCCATGGCGCGGTCGACCGCCGCAGTCGCCGCCGCCGCGCGCGAGCGGATCCAGCGCTCGATCGGGCCGAGGTCGGCCTCGGCAGGCGCGGTCCGGGCGGCGTCCACGGCAATCTCCGTCGGCCGCGCGCCGAGCACGAAGCGGGCCGCGTTCCAGAGCTTGTTCGCGAAGTTCCGGGCCAGCTCGAGCTTCTGCGGCCCGAAGCGCTGGTCCTGGCCGGAGGTCGCGCCGTGGATCAGGGCGAAGCGGAGGGCATCGGCACCCGCCTCCTCCATCACCGCCAGCGGATCGACGACGTTGCCGGTCGTCTTCGACATCTTCTTGCCGAACGGGTCGCGGATCAGGCCCGACAGGGTGATCGTGTGGAACGGCTCGGACCCGGTCAGCTCAATCCCGAGCATCATCATCCGGGCGACCCAGAAGAAGATGATGTCGTAGCCGGTCTCCATGACCGAGGTCGGGTAGAAGCGCCGGAAGTCGTCGGTTTCGTCGGGCCAGCCGAGGGTCGAGAACGGCCACAAACCCGAGCTGAACCAGGTATCGAAGATGTCCGGGTCCTGGCGGAGCTCGGCGGCGGGTCGTCCGCAGTCCTCGCAGGCGGACGGACCTTCGAGCTCCGCCGAGACCGTGACGTGGCCGTCTGGGCAATACCAGGCCGGGATCCGATGGCCCCACCACAGCTGGCGCGAGACGTTCCAGTCGCGGATCGTCGTCAGCCAGTGCTCCCAGGTCTTCTCGAAGTGGTCCGGGACGATGCGGGTCCGGCCGCTCCTGGTGGCCTCGAGGGCCTTCGCCGCGAGCGGCTCGGTCCGGACGAACCACTGGGTCTTGAGCCGCGGCTCGATCACGTCGTTCGAGCGCTGGCAGCGACCCAGGACCATCTCGTGCGGCTTCTCGCCAACGAGATCGCCGCGCGCGTCGAGATCGGCGAGAATCGCCGTCCGCGCAACGTACCGGTCCAGCCCGTCGTAGGCCGTGCCCGTCCCGCTGACGACAGCCGCGTCGTCGAGGATCGTCGGCATCGCGAGGCCATGGCGCTTGCCGGTCTCGTGGTCGTCGTGATCGTGGGCCGGGGTGATCTTGACCGCCCCGGTCCCGAAGGCCGGGTCGACGACCGCGTCGGCGATGATCGGCACGTCGCGCGCGACGAACGGGATCCGGACCCGCCGCCCGACGAGCGCCCGGTAGCGCGCGTCGTCCGGGTGGACCGCGACCGCGGTGTCGCCGAGGATCGTCTCGGGGCGGGTCGTCGCGACCGTGACCGACTCGTCCGGAAGCGGCTCGCCGGTCGCGTCGTCCACGCGGTGGTAGCGGATCGACCAGAGCGTCCCGGTCTCCGGGGTCGAGACGACCTCGAGATCGCTGACGCTGGTCCGACATCCCGGGCACCAGTTGACGAGCGCCTCGGTCCGGTAGGCGAGGTCGCGCTCGTGGAGCGTCTTGAACGCGACCCGGACGGCCTTCGCCGACACGTCGTCCATCGTGTACCGGAGCCGGTTCCAGTCGAGCGACGCGCCGAGGCGTCGTTCCTGGCTGACGATCACCTCGCGGGTGGTCGTCACGAAGTCCTGCATGCGCTCGAGGTAGCGCTCCCGGCCAAGGCTCTGACGGCTCTCGCCGTCGCGGGCGATGATCCCGTCGAGGACGAACTGGGCCGCGATCGAGGCATGGTCGAGGCCCGGCAGGAACAACGCCGCCTTGCCGGTCATCCGGGCGTGGCGGGTCATGAGGTCCTCGACCGCGGCGCGCTGGGCATGGCCAAGATGGAGCGAGCCCGTGATGTTCGGCGGCGGCTGGATGATCGTGAACGGCTCGGCATCCGGGTCGGGGCGGGAACCGGCGCCGTCGGGGGCGAAGACGTCGGCGGCCAGCCAGCGTTCGTAGATCGCGCCCTCGACCTCGCTCGGCCGGTAGGCCTTGGGCAAGCCGCCCGGAGGCGGCGAGGCCATCTTGTCGGTGGGTTCGGTTGTCGTCGTGTCGGTCATCGTCGTCGGCCCCTGTGGAATCGAACGCCCCGCTCGTCCAGCGGACGAACGGGGTCGTGGTACCACCTGCTGGTTCGCGATCCGGGGCGGTCCGCTCATCGCGGGCGCCGGCTTCCGGGTCGCCTCTTGGCGCGTTATCGAGCGCCGACCGCACGGCTCGCGAGCGACTTCGGTCCCGTCGTGCCTGCGCGGCTCGCACCGTCCCGCGCTCGCTTCGTGGCCGACCCGGGCCTACTCCTCTCGGTCCCCGCCGTGAGGGCGGGAGTGTACCACGGGCCCCGAGGCCGTCCAGACGAGGCGAGACGGGGCACCCATCGGTCGGATGACCGATGACCGACTTCCGGCGCCCGGCGAACCTGTCACCCGAGGGCTGCCGCCCGGCCGCCCGCCAGAGGAGTCACCACCTTGGCAACGTTCATGGACATCCACAACGGGTTCGTCGGGGTCAGCCGGCAGCAGCTCGTCGAAGCCCACGAGCGCGATCTCGCCAACGAGCAGGCGGAAGGGGTCCACTTCGAGAAAGCCTGGCTCGATCCCATCTCGGGCAAGGTCTTCTGCCTCTCGAGCGGACCGAGCCGGGAGAGCGTCATGCGCGTCCACGAGCGGGCCGG
The DNA here is from genome assembly GCA_036262455.1 of Candidatus Limnocylindrales bacterium. GTDB lineage: Bacteria > Chloroflexota > Limnocylindria > Limnocylindrales > CSP1-4 > CF-46. Next base: position 3,541 of record DATAIW010000048.1, read on the forward strand.
CCACCCCACGGCGCAAGTCTACGAGGTGCCGATCGAGGTCTGAGCTGAGGCTCGGGCCACCCGGGTCGATGCTGCGGGGCGCCTGGCGGGCGCCGAGCGCGGTCACGCCTCCGTGTCGGGCCGGTCCGCGGCAGCCGCGTAGATCGCACCGAGGAACCGGCTCGGGACACGGCCGACCTCGCGCACGCTCGCGAACCCGGCTGCGTCCGCCAACCGCGCGAACGTCCGCGCGGAGAACGGATGCGGAACCCATGGGTTGCCGCGATCCGCGTCGTACTCGACGACGATCAGCCGGCCACCGGGGCGGAGCTCGGCGCGCGCCCGACGCAGGACGTCGATCGGGTCCTCGACGAAATGGAGGCTGTTGGCGGCGAGGACCCCGTCGAACCGGCCGGCCGGGAGAGGAGCCCGGAAGTCAGCGACCCGGGTTCGCAGGACGCAGCCCGGGAACCGGAGCGGGAGCTCGCGGGCCAGCCGTGCGAGCGCGCCCGCGTCGCGATCCATGGCCACGATCTCGCTGCCCGCCCCGAGCAGGTCCGC
>DATAIW010000049.1:0-3293 GCA_036262455.1 Candidatus Limnocylindrales bacterium
CCGCTGGCCGCGCTCGGCGGTGCGGCGCTCATGGCGTTCGCCGACCTCGCGGCCAGGATGCTCGGCGAGATCCCGGTCGGGGTGGTCACCGCCGTGATCGGGGCGCCGTTCTTCCTGTCCCTCCTCCGCCGGACCCGCACCGGGTACGAGCTGTGATCGAGCTGCGCGGCGTCACCGTGGCCTATCACGGCCGGCCCGTCCTGCGCGACGTCGACCTCGTCATCGGGGCAGGGGAGCGGGTGGCCCTGATCGGCCCGAACGGTGCCGGCAAGTCGACGCTTCTCCGGGCGATCACCGGGCTCGTCCGGCCGATCGCTGGTGAGGTCCGCCTCGACGGTCGGCCGATCGACAGCCTGGATCGCGGAACGATCGCCCGCTGCCTCGCCGTCGTGCCGCAACAGGCGGCGTTGCCGTTCGCGACCCGGGTCGAGGAGGTCGTCGCCCTCGGCCGGCTACCCCACGAGGATCCGATCCGCGGCGCCCGGCCGGCCGACCGAGCCGCCACGGCGGCAGCCATCGAGAGGGTCGGGCTGGGGCACCTGCTCGGCCGCGACGCCCGCGAGCTCTCGCTCGGCGAGCGCCAGCTCGTCCTCCTCGCCCTCGCCGTCGCCCAGGCGGCGCCGGTCCTCCTCCTCGACGAACCGACGGTTCACCTCGACCTCCGTCACCAGGTCAGCACGATGGAGCTGCTCGTCGACCTCAATGAGCGCGACGGGACCGCGATCGTCGCCGTGCTCCACGATCTCGGCCTCGCGTCGCTGTTCTTCGAGCGGCTCGTCCTGATCGATCGCGGCCGGCTGGTCGCCGACGGCACGCCGGCCGAGGTCCTGACGGACGAGCGGATCCGGGACGTGTTCGGAGTCGATCCGTCGATCGTCCGGCGGGTGGCGCCGGCCATGGCCGGGCGGAGCGCGACCGTTACCTGATCGTCCTTCGACGGCTCGTCCGCGATCCACTGTCCATCGGCGGCGGTGATCGGCGATCATCGCCCCATGCGCATCGCCGACTTCGCCCTCGAACGGTTCTTCGCCCGCTGGGAGTTCGCGGTCCGACATCTGCTCTGCGCCTCGGATGTCGAGGGCTGGCCGATGGCCGACCTGCTCGCCCTCGCCGACGACGAGACCGCGGCGCTCTGGGCGGGCCTCCGCCTGGGCTACACGGAGGCGCCCGGCCACCCGCTCCTCCGGGCCGAGATCGCGAGCCTCTACGACGCCGTGGGCGCGGACGACGTCCTCGTCTTCGCCGGTGCCGAGGAGGCGATCTTCTGCCTCTCGAACGTCCTGCTCGGACCGGGCGACCATGCCGTCGTCACGTGGCCCGGCTACCAGAGCCTCTACGAGGTCGGACGGGCGGCCGGGGCGGATGTGAGCCTCCACGAGCTTCGCGAGACAGACGGCTGGGCGCTCGACCCGGAGCGGCTCATCGCGTCGCTCCAGGCGAACACCCGTCTCGTCGTCGTCAACGCGCCGCACAACCCGACCGGGATGCTCCCGTCAGCCGCGGACTGGGCCCGCCTGACCGGCGAGCTCGCCGACCGCAGCATCCACCTCCTCGCCGACGAGGTCTACCGCTTCCTCGAGCTCGAGCCGAACGACCGGCTCACGGCCGGCGCCGACGCGTTCGAGCGCGGCGTCTCGCTCGGGGTGATGTCGAAGTCGTTCGCGATGGCCGGGCTGCGGATCGGCTGGCTGGCGACCCGCGATCACGAGCTGCTCGCCCGCTGCGCCGCCTTCAAGGACTACACGACGATCTGCTCGTCGGCGCCGGCGGAGATCCTGTCGTTGATCGGGCTGCGGGCGCGCGACGTCGTCCTGGCACGCTCCCGCCGGATCGTCGCGGCCAACCTCGTCCACCTCGACGGCTTCTTCGCCGACCACGCCGATCGCCTGTCGTGGGTCCGCCCGCGCGGCGGCTCGATCGCCTTTCCGCGCCTCCTCGACGACGAGTCGATCGACGCGTTCGCCGGGCGGCTCGTCGAGGCCGAGGGCGTCCTGCTCCTGCCGGGCTCGCAGTTCGGGTTCGAAGGGAACCATTTCCGGATCGGCTTCGGCCGCGAGGACCTGCCGCAGGCCCTCGCCGGCCTCGAGCGATTCCTCGGTCAGGCGTCCGATCGACGCTGATCCGCCGCATCGAGCGACGTGTCAGAGCCGTCGAGGGTCGTCTCCAACGTCGACCGGCGACGGCCGACCACCGAACCGCCAGGGACGATGGGTCGATCGATCGTCTCGTCGCCCTCCGCACGGGTGCGGCGCGGGCGGCCGATTCGACCTGACGCACCACGCCCCGCGGCCCTTGCGTTCTGCTCCATCATGGGCACCGATCGATGACGATCGGACGGCACGGGGTCCGTCGGACGCCGTCGTCTGCTTGGTGAGGGGTTCGACGGTCATGGACATCCATCTCGGGACCGAGCGGATCTTCGTCCTCCGCGAGCGCGACGGCGGCGATCTCATCCGACAGCAGGCGATGGACCACCGGACGCAGGCATTCGGATCGGGTATCGGCTCGCTGCTGAGCCGTCCCAAGGCCGAGGACGTCGAGCTCGTCGCGAGCCAGCGCCGGCTCGAGCCGTTCTGGCACGTGTCCGGGCGCGCGACGTACGTCTACGAGCGGAGTCGCGACTACGCCATCGTCGCGAGCGCCGCGGAAGTCCAGGAGGTGACGATCCTCGGGACGACCTACCCGGTCAAGCGACCGGCCGCGGGCACTGGCTCGTTCACGGTTCCCACGCTCGAGCATTGCCGCGAGGAACTCGCCCACGTCCTCGATGCCGATGCCCGAACCGGCGCCCGGGTCGCCGACGCGGCCGTCGTCCTGTCCGGCCCGCGCGACGAGGTCAGCGATCCGGCGACGCTGTCGGCCGACGACACGATCGTCATCCCGCCGGAGCAGCGCGCCTCGTTCGTCGTGCGGCAGCTGCTCGCCGAAATGCTCAAGCCGGTCCAGGCCGATCGGATCCTCGAGGAGTCGCTGACCCTCGAGACGATCGACCTCTGCTATCGTCCGATCTGGGCCTACGAGTTCCACTGGCGCCCGAAGGACAAGCGCGGCGTGGTCGAGATCGATGCGGTGACCGGGGCATTCCGCCAGGGTGGCTCGTTCCTGCCCCAGCTCGGCCGGGTGATCACTCGCGACGCCCTGTTCGACATCGGCGCCGACACGATCGGGCTGCTTGTCCCGGGCGGAAGCATCGCGGTGAAGGTGGCGCGAGCCGCGCTGGACAAGTCCTACTGACACCGCGTCCCCCAAACCCGGGGCGAGTCCCGCACGACTCAGAAACGGGGCGGCCCTGC
>DATAIW010000050.1:0-6101 GCA_036262455.1 Candidatus Limnocylindrales bacterium
TCGGCTCGATGTTCGTCGCCGCGTGGTGGCTGATCACCTCGCCGAGCGCCTCGCTCAAGGTTCGCGAGACCGCCGACCGGATCAAGGCCCGGATGACGGGCCGGGAGACCGGTCTCCAGCGCTTCGACGATGAGGCCGACCTCGGCAGCCTGCTCCCGAACCCCGACGAGACTCGACCGTCCCCCGAGGCCGAGACCTTTCCCGCCACCTTCGCCGAGCTCGGCGAGACCGTCAGCGCAGGTAACGGCTCGATGAGCGATCGGGCGGGTGTCTGAAGCCCCGTGTCCGAAGCCCTTCTGAACCGGGCCGGTCTGGGTCGGCACGCGCTTCGCGCGGGACGACCCGGCCGTGCGCCGGGTCGTTCGCTTGGCGGCGAGCGACGTGACGGCCCGCAGCTCCGCCGCGGACCGGCGGTCCGCTCACCCTGGAGACCGAGCCCCGCCGTCCTTGATCGCCGCCAGGATCGACGCCTCGAGTTCGAGGATCCGCTTCTCCAGGCCCTCCACCCGCTTGAGAATCTCCACATTTCCTTCAAGTAGCTGCCGGTTCTGGGCGTCCTCGATGTCGGCCTCGGCGGCGGCATGCTCCAGCGTCATCCGGTCGCGCAGCGACGCCCGGTTTCCGGCCAGCAGGATCAGGGGCGCGGCGTAGGCAGCCTGGGTCGAGAACGCGAGGTTCAGGAGGATGAACGGGTACGGATCGAACGGCTTCGAGAGCAGATAGATGTTGCCGACGAGCCAGATCGCCACGATGACGCTCTGGACGATGATGAACGGCCAGCTGCCCATGAAGCCCGTGACCCGATCCGCGATCCGGGCGCCACGTGGTGCCTCGTCGACCATCTTCACGTTCACCGGGTGCTTGTTCACCGGGTTCCTGCGCTGACGCGCCACGGCGGCCTCCGCTGATCTCGACCGGGATGTGATTCGGTCCGCTCTTCGGCTGCTATTGTCCGCCCGATGACGATCGAGATCCGGCCGATCCATGAGGCCGAGCTTCCGGGCTGGCTCGATTGCGTCACGACCGGGTTCCTCGAGCGGCCGGACGTCGACAAGATCGCCGACGAAGTCCGGACGCACTGGGACCTCAACCGGGCGCTTGCGGCTGTCGAAGGCGGTCGCATCGTCGGGACGGCCCGGACCTGGCCAACCGAGCTGACCGTGCCCGGGAACGCCCGGATCAAGGCGGCCGCGTTGACCGCCGTGACCGTTCGCCCGACCCATCGCCGACGCGGGCTGTTGCGCGGGCTGCTCGCTGCCGAGCATGCCGCCGCCCGCGATCGTGGCGAGGTCGCCTCGATCCTCTACGCGTCCGAGTACCCGATCTACGGCCGGTTCGGCTACGGACCCGCCACCCAGACGTGCGGCTGGACTGTCGACCTGGCCGCGACCGGGTTCCACGAGGCGGCCGGCGGCCGCAGCGGGACCGTCGACTGGCTTCCCGTCGACGAGAGTGCGGTCGATCCGATCCGCGACGTGTTCGAGGCCTGGCGCATCACCCAGCCGGGCGAGATCTGGCGGCGCCCGATCACGTGGCTGTCCGATCTCGGGTTGGCCGGCGCGGCCTGGGGGGACGCCTGGAAGGGCTTCCTCGTCGTCCATCGCGACGAGGCGGGCACGATCGACGGCTACGCCCGGTACCACGCCGACGCGAAGTGGGAGCATCGCCAGCCGCGCCACGCGCTGATCGTCGACGAGCTCCAAGGGCTCACCGGCGAGGCGCAGGCCGCGTTGTGGCGGTTCGTGGCCGGCGTCGACCTGGCCGTGACGATCAAGGCGGAGCGGCGCAGTCGGGCTGATCGCCTGCCGTGGCTACTGACGAACGCTCGAGCCGCGGAGACGTTCGAATCGGGCGACGGCATGTGGGCCAAGCTCCACGACATCCCAAGCGCCCTGCAGACGCGAACGTACGAACGGACGGGTTCGCTCGTCCTCGAGGTCGTCGTGCGCGACGCGGGCGAGGACGACGCGACGGCTCGTCGGGTCCGGGTGGCGCTCGACGTCTCGCCCGACGGAGCCCGGGCCGTCGAGACGGACCAATCGCCCGACCTCACGATCGACGGCAGCGCCCTCGGCGCGGCCTACCTCGGTGGCACCCGGCTGCGCGATGCGGTCCTGGCCCGGGGCTGGGACGAGCACCGACCCGGCGCCCTCGCCGAGGCCGACCTGCTGCTGGCCACCCGCGACGCTCCGTGGTGCTCGACGTTCTTCTGAGTCGACCCCGGCCGGTCGGGTGACATCTCTGGTGACGACCGCCGTCCATCAGTAGACATGTGAGCCAATCCTGACCATACTCCCTCGATATCTGCGGGTTGTTCGCAGCGGCTGTCGAGGAGATGCCGACCGTGACCCGAATCGAGACCGCCGCCCGAGTTGGCGTGCTTGTGGTCGTTCTCGCCGGCTGCACCTCGCGCGCCACGGCGTCCGCGACCGGCGCGGCCAGCCCGGCGGCCAACCTGACGATCTACGGCGCGGCCTCGCTCAAGAGTGCCCTCGACAAGGCGAAGCCGGCGTGGGAAGCGGCCCACCCGGGCTCGACGCTGACGATCGCGACCGACTCGTCGGCCGCCCTCGAGACCCAGATCGAGCAGGGCGCCCCGGCCGACGTGTTCCTGTCTGCCGACACGACCAACCCGAAAAAGCTCGCTGACAAGGGCCTCGCCGCGGGGGCCGCCGTGAGCTTCGCCGGCAACAAGCTGACCGTCATCGTGCCCACGGCAAATCCAGCGGCGATCAAGTCGCCGGCGGACCTCGCGAAGGCGGGCGTCAAGGTGATCGCCGCCGGCGACGCGGTGCCGATCACGAATTACGCGACGCAGCTCGTCGCCAACCTTGCGAAGGAGTCCGGGTATCCGTCCGACTACGTGGCGGCCTACGCCGCGAACATCGCCTCGAAGGAGGACAACGTCAAGGCGGTTGTCGCCAAGATCGAGCTCGGTGAGGGCGACGCCGGGATCGTCTACGTGACCGACGCGAAGGCCTCGACGAAGGTCGTCACGATCGACGTTCCCGACGCCGCCAACGTCCCTGCGACGTATGCGGGGGTCGTCGTGAAGGCGTCTCCCAACGCCGCGGCCGCCAAGGCCTTCCTCGACTGGCTCGCCGGACCTGACGGCCAGGCGATCCTGGCCGGATTCGGGTTCCTGCCGCCATCGTGACGCGGCTCGTCGACACGCACGCGCGCCGCCGGGCCAGCGCCGGATCGGCCTGGGGCCACCGATCCGTCGCCGCCGTCGCGAGCCTCATCGCTCTGTTCCTGGGGTTGCCGGTCGTGGCGCTCGTCGGACGGGCGCTCCTCGACGGCTCGTTGGCCGCCTCGTTGACTTCGCGTGTCGTCCTCGACGCGCTGCTCCTGAGCCTCGTCACGACCGCGGTCAGCCTCGTGCTGACGGTCGTGTTCGGCCTGCCGCTGGCGTTCGTCCTCGCCCGTCGGTCGTTCCCGGGCAAGGGCTGGCTCGAGGCGATCATCGACCTGCCGATCGTGCTGCCGCCGTCGGTCGCCGGTCTCGCGCTCCTGATCGTGTTCGGGCGACGTGGCGTGCTGGCCGAGCCGTTCGGTGTCCTCGGAATCGCGATCCCGTTCACCACCGTCGCGGTGATCCTCGCCCAGACGTTCGTGTCGGCGCCGTTCTTCATCCGCTCGGCGCGAACCGGAATCGCCTCGGTCGACCGCGACCTCGAGGACGCGGCACGGGCCGACGGCGCGTCGGAGCGGCAGCTCTTCCGCTCGATCACCGTCCCGCTGGCGAGCGCGGCGCTGGCCGCCGGGTTGGTGATGACCTGGGCGCGCTCGCTCGGTGAGTTCGGGGCCACGATCATGTTCGCGGGCAACGTCGCGGGCCGGACGCAGACGCTGCCGCTCGTGGTCTACGGCGAGTTCCAGCAGGGCAACCTCGACTCGTCGATCGCGGCGGCGGCGATCCTCGTCCTCGCCGCGTTCGGCGTCCTCGTCGCGGTCCGGGTCTTCCACTGGAGCCGCGTCCTCGACGCTCGCGGGATCAGCTGACCACGAGGCCGGCCCGTCTGAAGGCGTTCGGTGCGCCCGGCGTGCAACCGGACCGGCGGCAAGGGCGCGCAACCGCTGTCTGCTGGCGTTCCGCGCCGATCATCGGCGCGGTCGGCCGGGAGATCGAGCCGCCCGTCATCGCGTCCATGTCGATCGCGGTAAGCGCTCTACCTTCGCGGTTCGTCGCGCCATGGGTCGGTGGCCTCGTCGCCGGCGACGTCACCCGACGCATCCCGCTCGAGGCGTTCGAGTGCGAGCAGCGTTGACGGACTCGGCCGACCAACATCGTCGAGGCGATCCGGACCGGTCTGTCGATCCCGTCCGGCCGACAAGTACTCGACTGCGGCGCCCGCCGCCACCCCGCCGATCATCGCCAGCCCGAGCGGTCCGCCGATGACCGCCGCGACCATGACGCCGTTGGCCATCCCCTGGGTCGGGCTCGGACCGCGCAGGTGGATGGGCTGGCCGTCCATCGCCTGGAGCGCGGGATCGACCGTCGTCACGCCCGGGATGACCAGGTTGCCGATCGACTCGCGCTGGGCGAGGGCGGCGCCGCAGGCGGGACACGTCGTGGCGTCCGCGGGCGCCACGGCCGAGCACCACGGGCAGGATCGACCGTGTTCGCCGTCGTCGCTCATCACCCCTCCATGGCTGGCTGTTGCGATCCTACGCCCGGGCGCAACGCCGGTCTTCGGCCCCCGCGCGACCCGTCGTTGACGCCTCGGCGGTTAATTCCGATAATGTGACTCGGGATTACGAACCGACCCGTGTCCGCGCCCGAGGGGCGCCCCTCTCCGGGAGACCGAATGACCGCGACGCGCGACCTCGTCGCCGACCAGCGCGAACAGTTCGCGTTCCACGACGACATCGACTACCTCGCCCAGACGAAGCGCGGCCTGACGCGTGCGACGGTCGAGGAGATCAGCGGCTTCAAGAACGAGCCGGACTGGATGCTCCAGTACCGTCTCCGGGCGTACGAGCACTTCATGAAGCGCCCGCTGCCGACCTGGACCGACGGTCTCGATCGAATCAACTTCGACAACATCATCTACTACCGCAAGCCCTCCGAGCGTGAAGAGAAGTCGTGGGACGACGTCCCCGACAAGATCAAGCAGACGTTCGAACGGCTCGGCATCCCGGAGGCGGAGCGGAAGTTCCTCGCCGGCGTCGGCGCCCAGTACGACTCCGAGGTCGTCTACCACTCGGTCAAGGAAGAGCTCTCCAAGCTCGGCGTCGTGTTCATGGGCACCGACCAGGCGCTCATCGAGTACCCCGAGATCTTCCGCAAGCACTTCGGGACCGTCGTCCCGGCCGAGGACAACAAGTTCTCCGCCCTGAACGCGGCCGTCTGGTCGGGCGGCTCGTTCGTCTACGTTCCGAAGGGCGTCGAGGTCCCGCTTCCCCTCCAGGCCTATTTCCGGATCAACGGCGAGAACACCGGCCAGTTCGAGCGGACGCTGATCGTCGTCGACGAAGGCGCCAAGGTCCACTACATCGAGGGCTGCACCGCCCCGATCTACGCGACCGAGTCGCTCCACGTCGCGGTCGTCGAAGTCGTCGCCCTGGCGGGCTCGAATGTCCGCTACACGACGATCCAGAACTGGTCGAACGACGTCTACAACCTCGTCACCAAGCGCGCCCACGCCTACGAGAACTCGAGGGTCGAGTGGATCGACGCGAACACGGGCTCGCGCAAGACCGTGAAGTACCCGTCGATCTATCTCCGCGGCGAGAACGCCTCGGCCGACATCATCAGCGTCGCGGTCGCCGGCAAGGGCCAGCACCAGGACACCGGCGCGAAGGCCGTCCACCTCGCGCCGAACACGAAGAGCCGGATCGTCTCGAAGTCGGTTTCGAAGGACGGCGGCCGGGCGACCTACCGCGGCCACCTCAAGGTGTCGCCGGGCGCGACCAACGTCGTCGCCAGCGTCCGCTGCGACGCGCTGATGCTCGATGACATCAGCCGGAGCGACACGTACCCCTACATCGACATCCAGGAAGACGACACGACGATGACCCACGAGGCCACCGTCGGCAAGGTCAGCGCGGAGCAGGTCTTCTACCTGATGAGCCGCGGCCTGACCGAGAACGAGGCG
>DATAIW010000051.1:0-4070 GCA_036262455.1 Candidatus Limnocylindrales bacterium
CGCGAACGGCTGCCGCCAGGTGACCGAGCTCGTCCCGAGCGGCCTGGCGCCGGTCGGTGCGTGGTCGCACTGGACCGATCCGGATGCCGAGGTGGACCCGGCGACCGCCGACGTCATCCTGCCGTACGACCAGTCGGGCTCCCAGGTCTTCTTCTGCGTCGGACCGGATGCCGCGCGGCGGGCCTTCACCCTGCGCTACGTCGCTCGCGTCGTGACCCCGGGCACGTACGTCTGGGAGCCCGCGGTCGCCCAGTCCGGCAGCGCCGAGGACATCGCCAATCTCGCTCCCGCGACCTCGATCACGATCCGGTAGCCCGAAGGCCGGCGCCGGGCTCGAGCTCGTCTCGGGCCCGGCGTCGCTGCGCCCGGGTCCGTTCGCCGGTCGTCGGCCGCCTACAATCGGGGCATGACGATCGAACCCCGTCCGGCGGCCCGCATCGAGCGCGACTCGATGGGCGAGATGGAGGTCCCGGCCGACGCGCTCTACGGTGCCTCGACCCAGCGGGCAGTCCTGAACTTCCCAATCTCGGGCCGGCGCTTCCCGCGTGAATTCATCGAGGCCCTCGCCCTGATCAAGCTGGCCGCGGCCGAGACGAACGCCGAGCTGGGCCTGCTTGATGGCGACGTCGCTGCGGCGATCGCGGCGGCCGCCGGCGAGGTTGCGGCGGGCGGCCACGACGACCAGTTCCCGATCGACATCTACCAGACCGGGTCGGGCACGTCGACGAACACGAACATGAACGAGGTCGTCGCCCATCTCGCGACCAGCCGGCTCGCGGCCGCCGGTTCGGCGACGAAGGTCCATCCCAACGACCACGTCAACAAATGCCAGTCGTCGAACGACGTGATCCCGACCGCGCTCCAGCTGTCGGCGGCGAAGGCGATCGAGGAAGCGCTGCTGCCGGGTCTCGAGACCCTCCGCGCGGCGCTCGAGGCCAAGGCGGATGAGCTCTGGCCGGTGGTCAAGACGGGCCGGACCCACCTCCAGGACGCGACCCCGATCCGCCTCGGCCAGGAGTTCCGGGGCTACGCCGGCCAGCTCGCGGAGTCGATCCGGCGAGCTCGCGCCGCGCAGGCGGAGCTGCTGGTCGTGCCGCTCGGAGGAACCGCCGTCGGGACCGGGATCAATGCCCACCCGGCCTTTGCGGCGGGGGCCACGGGACGCCTGTCGAGGCGGACCGGCCTCGACGTCCGCGAGACCGCCAACCACTTCCACGCCCAGGCGTCGCTCGACGCCGCGATCGCGGCCCACGGCGCCCTCAGGACGATCGCTCTGTCGCTCTGGAAGATCGCGAGTGACATCCGCCTGATGGGCATGGGCCCGCGGGCCGGCATCGCCGAGATCGCCCTGCCGGAGACCCAGCCGGGCTCGTCGATCATGCCGGGCAAGGTGAACCCGGTGATCGTCGAGAGCCTGACGATGGTCGTTGCCCGGGTTCTGGGCAACGACACGACCGTCGCCTTCGGCCAGACCGGGTCGTTTCTCGAGCTCAACGTGATGCTGCCGGTCACGGCCGCAGCGCTGCTCGAGTCGATCGGCCTCCTGGCGGCGGCCGCCCGTAACTTCGCCGACCGCGCCATCTCCGGCCTGACCGCCACCGACCGTGGGCCGGCCCTCGTCGAGCAGGGCCTGATGCTCGCGACGGCGCTCGCCCCGGAGATCGGCTATGACGCGGCAGCGGCTCTCGCCAAGGAGGCGCTCAAGACCGGCCGGACGATCCGCGACCTCGCCACCGAGCGTGGAATTGCGCCCGGCCGCCTCGACGAGCTCCTCGATCCCGCGTCGATGACCGAGCCCGGCCTCGGCGGCGGACCGGCGGGCGGCTGAGGGTCAGGCGAAGCTCGACGGCAGCGGTTCGTCCGGCTCTGGTCGCGCCAGGAGGAGGACGCCGACGAGCGTCCAGGCGAAGCCGAACCCGAGCCAGGCAATCGGCCACCCGAACAGCATGAGCGCCGGAGCGACGACGAGCACCGAACCGATGCGCTCGTCGCCCGACCGGAGGAGCAGGAGGCCGACGAGCACCGCGCCGAGGGCGCCGAACGCCTGGGCCGCCATCGTCGCGATGCCGTAGCCAGCCCCGGACCAGGCTGCGACGAGGGCGACGACCCACGCGAGGTGACCGACCGTCGAGAGGAGGATCGCAATCGTGCCCGAGCGGCCGCCCGTGTCGCTCCGTCGGGCCCAGCAGCCGATCGTCGCAAGACCGCCCATCGCGGCCGCGACGATGGCGATCGGGAGCGTCTCCAGCAGGTAGCCGGGCCAGTCGGGCGGAACCGGCTGGGCCGCGACGGCGGCACCGGCGACCGTCCACAGCCCGCCCGCCACGAGCGCCGCCACGGCAGGCACGCGGGACGGGTGGTGGAGCCAGGCGTCGAGCGCGCCGCGGACGAGATCGAGGCGATCGCGCGGCCCGATGCGGCGTTCCTCGAGGGTCGCGAGCATCTCGGCGCCATAGCGCCTCCGCCATCGCGCGGGATACAGCCAGAGCAGACGAGCGCCGGCCGGCTGCGACCCGGACGGTCGGTCGCGGCGCAGGATCATCCGCCGCAACCTCGCTCGACCCGCGGCGGGATCAGACCGGGCTGGCCGAGCGCGACGGGCAGCGGACCCAGCGAGATCCGCCCGGTCTCGACGGTCAGGACCCCGTTGCGGTCGACCTCGACCGCCAGGCGGTCCATGCCGCGGGCGGCCGGCCCGAGGCCGGCGGCCTTGATCCCGAGGCGGTCATAGCGCGACTGGTGACACGGACAGTGGAACCAGAAATCCTCCACGCACGGATTCGGGCGGCAGCCGAGGTGGGGGCAGCGTTGCGAGAGCGCCCGCACGTTCAGGGCGGTTCCCTCGCCCGTCGGATCGGCGCCCGGCTGCCAACCGCGGGCGGGATCGATCGTCAGGATGAACGCGCGCGCGTCCGGAACGTAAGCCGGGAAGCCGTCCTCGATCGGCAGCCCGGCGTTGAGCGCGATGAGCTCGTCCAGGGTTCCGATGCGGACGCGCCGTGACGCCGCCGTGGAGGCCGACCACAGGAACCCGACCGTCCCGCCGAGCCCCTCGACGATCGTCAGGCCGACGGCGGCCCCGAGCGAGCGGCGGAGGAGGGCGCGCCGGGAGATGCCGCTCGTCGGCCGGCTGCGCAGGCGCTGGAGGACGTGGCCTTCGAGCGGGCCGGCGCGCGGCACGATCCGTGGGAGCGGTCGGGTGCCCATCGGTTCGTCAGGCCCGTGCCGGTCTGGCCGTCGCCGGAACCGCCGGCCCGCCAGCGGTCCGCATCGCCGGGGCCGTCCCAGGGAACCCCATCACGATCACGACCGCCGCGAAGATCGCGCCGGTGACGACACCCGCGACGAGGTGCGCCATCGACCACGGGCCACCGCGCCGCGCAGCGCGATCGCCTGGAGGAGACCGGCGACGAGCCCTGACACGCCACCCAGCAACGTCCCGAAGACGAGTGCCGACGGATCCCGCCTCGCGCCCACCGATCCGGGGAAGTGGAACGCGAATCCGCCGGCGGCCAGGCCGACGACCGTGGCGGCCGCCCAGGCGATGGCCCGACCGGACCCGGGACGGGCGGGCTGCGTCAGCATCGGTCGCTGAGGACTGGTCCGGGGAACGGGCGCGATCACCCGCCAACGCCTCGGGCCGCGACCGTCGTCGTGAGCGGCGTGCCCGACCGCCACATCGCCGCCCCGAACGCGATCCAGAAGATTCCGACCGGGACAGCGGCGAGGGCCCAGTCGGTCTCGGTGTTGAACGACGGTAGGATCAGCCCGATCGCGATCAGGGCAAGTCCGGCGAGCTGTCCCCGGGCGAGCAGCTGGGCGCCGAGCGCGATCGTCGCCCCGATGTAGGCGAAGAACCCGACGATCAGGATCGGCCACGAAAGCACCATCAGAAGGGATCCGCCGACCATGACGGCGGCGGTTCGCTGCGGCGTTCGTTCGGTTGCCATCAGCAGCGCTGCGGTCGCCGTCAGAAACATGCCGGCGATCAGGAGCGGCACCGCGCTGCCATTGTCCTGGTAGCCATCCGGACCGATCGCCCGCGACGAGGCGATCGCCACGCCACTGAC
>DATAIW010000052.1:0-7446 GCA_036262455.1 Candidatus Limnocylindrales bacterium
GCCGGCGAGCGCCACACAACGATCACCGCGATGACCGCCCCGGCGATCCCGACGATCAACGCCGCTCGCAGCCCGAAGGCCGCGCCGATGACCCCGCCGAGGATCGAGCCGGCAAGCGCAGTGACGGTCGTGATGACGCTCACGGTCGCCTTCACCCGGCCCAGGACTCGGTCGTGGACGATCGTCTGGGTGACGGACGCCTCGACGACCTCGTAGACCGTCCCGGAGGCGTCGCCGATGATCTGCTGGCCGACCAGGAGGGCGCCGCCGATCAGAACGGCCCCCGTCGGCGCGAGCGGGATGAGCGCGCTCCCGATCGCCGCCCCGGCCAGCCCGACGATCATCGCCCGGCCCGCTCCGAGCCGGGCGATCACCCGCGATGCCATCGCCGCTCCGACGAACGAGCCAAGCCCGCCGATGGCCGTGATCACGCCGATGGCAGCCGGCGCCAGCCCGATCTCGTCGACCGCGAACAGCAGGTAGGTCGCGCCGAAGACGCCCCACAGCAGGTGGTCGGCCGCGTGGGCGATCGCGAGCGCGCGCAGGATCGGGCTGTGCGCAACGACGTCGATGCCCTCGCGGATCTCGCGCAGGACCGGCTCCCGATCGGCAGCCGGCGGGCGAGCCGGCTCCGGGTGGCGGATCGTCATGAGGACGAGCGCCGATCCGACGAACGACAGGGCGTCGACCGCGATCGCGATCGGCGCGGTGAGGATCTGGACGAGGACGCCGCTCAACCCGAACCCCGTGAACTCGGCCATCGACGCGCTCGCCGACATCGCGCTGTTGGCGGCGACGAGCCGGCTCCGAGCGACGATCGACGGGAGGTAGGCGCCGCTTGCCGCGTTGAAGAAGACCGAGAGGATGGCGGCCAGGAACGCGGCGACGACGAGATGAGCGAGGGTCAGCGACCCGCCGATCGCGGCGACTGGGATGGAGACGAGGATCACGGCCCGCCCGAGGTCGGCCGCGATCATGACCGGGCGGCGCCGGAGGCGATCGACCCATGCCCCGGCGACGAGCCCGACGAGGAGCCAGCCCAGGAACTCGAAGCTGCGGATGGCGGACAGCTCCAGCGGCCCGGCCGACAGGCCGTAGATCGCGGCGAGCGGCAGCGCCGTGCGGGTGACGAACGAGCCGACGTAGGAGACGCTGGCCGCGGTGAAGAGCCGGACGAACGCGCCGTTCCGCCAGATCGACGGATCTTCGACGCGATCGCTCGCGACCTCGTCCGCTGACGGCGTCGGATCAACGCCCATGCTGATCATCGGCGCGGATCATCCCACGCCGACCGAGCTCCGGATCGTCAGCCCTCCGGGTCGACCAGCTCGAGCCGGATCCGCTTGTTGATCCGGCCCTTCGACTCGTAGCCGGTCACCTTGATGCCGCCGACCTCGGACGTGTTCGACACGTGGGTCCCGCCGTCGGCCTGGAGGTCGAGCCCGACGATCTCGATCGTCCGGATCTCGGCGATCCCCTCGGGCAACAGGTTGATCTTCGTCCGGATCAGGTCGGGGATCGCGAAGGCCTCGGCCCGCGGCAGGACGTCGACCCGGACGTCGCGCTTGTGGGCGAGCTCGGTGTTGACGGTCGCCTCGATCGCGTCGACGAGGTCGCCGCTCATCCGCTCGAATTCGAAGTCCATCCGCCCCCCACCGGGCTCCATGTTGCCGCCCGTCACGAGCGCGCCGTAGTCGCGCCAGACCACGCCGCACAGGGCGTGGAGCGCGGTGTGCGTCCGCATCAGGGCGTAGCGTCGGGCCCAATCGAGATCGACGGTGACCACGTCGTCGCGGGCCGGCGGTCCATGCGGCCCTGGCTCCAGCTCGTGCACGATGTCGCGGCCGGACTTGCGGGCGGACCGGACCGTCCACGTCCGGCCGTCGGACGCGCGCAGGAGCAGCCCTCGATCGGACGGCTGGCCACCGCCGCCCGGGTAGAACACCGTCCGATCGAGGACGACGAGCGGCGCCTCACCGCTCTCGTCGACCGTGGCCACGCGGGCCTCGACGGTCCGCGCGTACGAATCCGAGTAGCAGAGCTGCTCGCGCACGTCCATCGAGCGGTTCCTCGCGACGGGCCGGGGGTGTCCGCCGTGGCGTCCCCGGCCGGGCGCCGCGAACGTGGTCCTCTACTTGGCGGTGAGGGTCCCCGTCATCGTGCCCGGGTGGACCATGCAGTAGTAGGTGTAGGTCCCGGCGGGCAGGGCTGGGACCGCGTAGTCGCGGGTGCCTGGTCCCTGGAAGAAGGCGGTGTCGCCGCCGAGGGCGACCTCGCCGCCGGCACCTTTCAGCTGGACGTTGTGGGGCTGCGGGTCCTGGCTGTCGAAATGGATCGTGAACGCGGCGTTCGCGGTCGCGTCGAGCGTCGTCGGCTGGAACCCGCTGCTCGCCGCCCCGACCGGTGCGGTGACCGTCAACGTCGCGCCAGTGCCGCCCGATGCGGCCGCACTCTCACCGGCCGAGGGAGCGACCGATGGCGCCACCGACGAGGCGGAGGACGGGGCGACGGACGGGCCGACGGAGGGCTCGCCGGACGCCGCGCCCGAAGCCACCGGGGTGGCCGAGGCGGCCGGGGCATAGGTCCAGCCGGGGGCGGCGCCGGCCGAACACGCGGCCAGGGCACCGATGGCCAGGGCGATCAGGAAGAGGGCAGGCAGGCAACGCATGTCGTCGGGAGACCTCTGTGAACTGGGCGTGGGACCCGGCTTTCCCGGGACGACGCGTCGGGGACGTCGCGTCGGACCCGAATCTACCGCCCGGACGACGTTCCTGCCGCGCTCGGCTCCGTCAGCCCGAGCCGGATCGCGACGGCTGCCGCCTCCACCCTGCCCGAGACCCCGAGCTTGGCGAGGATGTTGCCGACGTGGACGCCGACGGTCTTCTGGCTGATGAACAGTCGTTCGCCGATCTCGCGGTTCGTCCGACCCTCCGCCATCAGGGCCAGGACTTCGCGCTCGCGCCGCGACAGCCCGAACGTGTCGCGTTTGCTGACCGGTGCCTCCCCGACGACCCCGCGGATGATCGCCGATTCGCCGCCGGTCCCGTTGCCATGCGTCGAGCCGTTCCCCGCGCCCGCCGCCTGCCCGTCCGGGCCGGGGCCGACCGCGACGAGGGTCCCGTCGCCACGCTCACCGCCGTCGCCGAGGGCCGCTGACGCGCCCCCCGCCAGCCGGGGGTCGGGTGCGTCGAGGAGAGCGTCGACGGACTCGGGGAGGCGGATCATGGCCCGGCCGGCCAGCTGACGGATCTCGCGCAGGAGCGGCCGCGCGCCGAGGGTCAGCCCGATCGCCGCCGCCTCCTCGAGCACAGGCCGGGCATGACCGCGACCGGCCCGGCCCTCGCCCGAAGCGAGGATCGCCTCGGCCTGGCGCCAGCGCGCCTTGGCCACCTCGTACGGGTTCGCGAGCGCCTCCCAGGCAGCGGCCAGGCGGTCCCAGGCGGCCGGGTCGTCGCGGCCTTCGAGTCGATCGCGGTGGGCGGTCGCGAGGGCCAGCCACGCGTCCGCCTCACGGCGAGACCCGATCGTCGGGCCGACGCCGGACCGAGCGATCGACGCAGTCGCGGTCTTGACGACATTGCGCGACCGGCCCCGGATCGAGGCGATGGTCGCGATGTCGCGGCGCGCGCCGGCGTCGGCCGCGGCCATCGAGTCGACTTCCGCAACCGTCGCGGCCATCTTGGCCAGCAGGCTCCAGTCGCCGCTGTCCTTGACGAGGTCCCAGCCACGTCCGGCCGCCCGACCCGCATCCGCATGGTCGCCCTGCCAGAGCGCGAGCGACGCCGCCGCCCGGTAGATCGGGACGGCATGCTGGGCGTCGCTCACCGTCTCGAGCTCGACGAGCATCTGGCCGAGCCGACGGCCGGCGGCCTCGCCGGCCTGGGTCTCGATCTCGACGACCGCAAGGCTGTCGATCGGGCGGACGAAGGCGACTCCCGCGGGACTCCACTCGAGCGCGGTCGCGCTGATGGCACTCGATTCGGCCCAGCGGCCGAGGAGGTAGAGTGAATCGGAGGCGTTGCCCCGGAGGAAGTTGCCGTAGACGGCCTCGAGCCCGGCCCTGCGGCTGGCCTCGATGCCCTCGTAAGCGACCTCGACCGCCTCCGGCCGCCGCCCGACCAGGTCGAGGACCGTCGTCAGGTTGGCATAGACGCGGAACACCTCGTCGGCATCGCCGGCCTGTTCGGCCAGGCCGCGCGCCTCCTCGAGAAGGGCCACCCCCGCCTCCGGTGCGTCGCCCCAGCCGAGGGCGACGCCGAGGGTCGTCGTCGCGTGGACGACGATGGCCTCGCCCTCGTGCCCGCAAGCGGCACCGATCCGCATCGCGTCGCGGGCGAGGGTCTCGGCCCGGGAGAACGAGCCGTCGAGCATCGTCGCCTGGGCGAGGGCGGCGAGGACGGTGGCCCGCTCCAGCGTCGGTCCGTCGGGCACGAGATCGACCGCCCGCTCGAGCGCGACGAGGGCGCCCGTCCGATCGCCGGCGGCGCGTCGATAGCGGCCGAGACGTTCATGGAGCAGGCCGAGCGCGACCCGATCGCGACGTTCGTCGAACGAGCCGAGGATCGCCTCGAGATAGGCGACCGCACGGGCCGGCCGGCCGGCCGCGAACGCCGACTCCGCGGCGCGCAGCTGGAGCGGCGTGGCAACCTCACGGATCGCATCCGCCCGGGCACGGCCATCCTCGCTCCGGGCGTCCGCCGTGGTCGCTCGTTCGCCTCGCGTCGAGCGCGCCGGGGTCCTCGTCCGGAGCGACCCGTCCGCGCCGGCCTGAGCGTCACCGCCATCCGGCGGCGCCTCGGGCAGGGGAATGGTGACCGGCTCGCCCGCCCGGGCCGACGGGTCCACGAGAGCGAGCGCCACCTCGAGTGCGGCGAGGGCGTCCTCGGGCGCATGCGCCGCCTCGGCTCGGCCGGCCGCGTCCACGGCGGCGGCGAAGGCTCGATCGGGAACGTGGGCCGCCAGCCAATGGCTCGCTGCCTCGTTCGGCTGGGCGACGAGCCCGGCCGCGAGGGCGAGGTGGTGGCGAATACGCAGGCGCGGCAGGAGGTCGGCCGCGGCCGCCCGCCGGATGTGTTCGTGGCGGAAGGCAACGCCCTCGGTCTCCTCGACGAGGATCCCGGCCCCGAGCGCCTCCTCGAGGCCGGCGGCAAGATCCGGATCGAGCGCTCCGTCGCCGTGACGCGGGCGGGTCGAGGATCGCGGCGGCAGGCGATCGGCGGTGAGCTCGAAGGCGGCGGCGGTCTCGGCCAGCTCGTCGCGATCGATCGGCCGGCCGGCGAGGGCGAGCAACCGCAGGACCCGCCGGCATTCCGGACCGTATCGGGCGAGGCGGGCGATCACGATGTCGGCGAAGGAGCCGGTCAGCGAAGTGTCGGACAGCTCGCGGCGCGCGCCGAGGAGCTCCTCCGCGACGAGCGGCAGCCCGCGCGAGCGATCCGCGACGAGGACGAGGGCGGAGGCGGTCGGCCGCTCGCCTTCGATCGCCTGGACGAGCTCGGCGAGCTCGGCTCGCTCCAGCGGCGGGATCGAGATCCGGGCCGGTCCACGCTCCTGCACCGCCGCCATCTCGGCCAGCGTCCGCGACAGCGGGTGGTCGCGGGTGAGCTCGTCCGGCTGCCACGTGCCGATCAGGCAGACTCGCTGGGCGCGTCGGATCCGGCTCATGAACGAGACGAACGCCCGGCTGCCGGCGTCCGCGTCGTGGAGATCCTCGATGACGAACAGGACGGGCTGTCGCTCGGCCAGCCGTCCGACGACCCCGAGCAGCCCTTCGAGGACCCGGCCCTGACGGCGCTCGAGGGCCGTCGAGGTCGGACGCCCCGGAAGGGCGCCGGCCGACGACAGGCGGCCGACCACCTCGGGGAACAGCCGGACCACATCCTCGGCCGCGGGTCCGACGATGGCGGCAAGCTCCGCGTCGTCGACCGCATGGAAGACCGGCCGGAGCGCGCGAATGATCGCCCCGTACGGGTCGTCCGAGCCGGGCCGGAAGGATCGACCGCGGACGACGACGAACGGTTCGGCCAGGCCGGCCACCCGGCGGCCCAACTCGGCGACGAACCGCGAGACGCCGACGCCGCCGGGACCGTCGAGGAGGACGGTCGTGGCCTCACCATCCGACGCCGCCTCGAGCGCCGGGGCGAGTCGAACGAACGCCGCGTCGCGTCCCACGAACCGCGCGCTGTTCATCGTCGCCGGCATGACGGGCATTCTAGGGGTCCGGACAGCGGTTCCGGTGAGCCGGGGACGAACGCGGGCCCGTTCACAGGGTGGGGATCCTCATGGCGGGCCCCATCGGGGCGGACCGATCGCTGCGCGATCCGTTCGAGCGACCGCCGCGAATCTGCCCGTGAGCGGTCAGCGATCAGGCGCGGGCGCGGGCGGTCAGGAACGCGGTGAGCACGTCGTCATCGACGTCCCGGCCGAAGGTGGTCGGGGCGGCGTCGGTGACGACCTCGCCGAGGGTCATCTTGTGGAGCCAGCCCTGGCGGCCGTCGGGGCAGAGGACGAGCCAGTACGAGCCGGAGCGTTCGATGAGCTGGACCTCGTCGCCCCGGTCGAGCTGGCCGATCTCCGCCGAGCGCAGCTCATCGGGGGCATCGAGGAGGCGGACCACCGCGTAACGGATCGTTCGCCGTTCGCGGTCGTCCGCCGCGCCGACGACGCCGCTCTCGAAGCTCATCCGGTGGCTGGACGCGACCGACCGGTTCGGATCGGCCTTGCGCGCCTCGAGGAGCGATGGCCGGCGCCAGCGGGGCATCCCTGCCTCGAGGTCGAGGGGAGCCGGGAAGCTGGCGGCTCGCACGACGCCATGGGCGATCTCGCTGCCCGGGACGGACCCGTGGCCCCGCGCGGCGTTGGCCTGGAGGACCTCGTCCGGTGCGGGCGGCTCTTCGTCGCGCCGCTTCTTGCCGAAGATCGCGAAGGCGAAGGCCATGGTCATCGCGGTGCTGGTCCCGACGAGCATCGGGAGCATGGTCACCGACGGCGGTCGGTCGATCCCGAGGGCCTCGAGGGCGCTCGCGAACGCGCCCCAACCGGGGCCGCCGGTCACGATCCCGCGGCCGGCGTCGCCGCCGTTCGTCGTCGATGGATCGCCGCCTGCCGAACCGGCTCCGGGATTGCCGGCGGTTCCGGGCCCCGCGAGCGGCCCTGCGCCGTTGGCGCTGCCATCCGGGCCGGTGCCCTGGCCATTGCCCGAGCCCTGGCCGGCGTTGGCACCGGTGCCGGTGTCACCACCGGAGGTGCCGGTACCGAGCCCGCCCGGACCGCCGGTGCCGCCGGATCCGGTCGGATCGGTCGTGTCGCCGCCGGCCGCACCCGTTCCGCCGGTGCCCGAGCCCGGGCCGGCGGACGGACCGGTGCTGTCGGTCCCGCCGCTGCCTGAGCCGGAACCACCCGATCCGGAGCCGCCCGTTCCGTCGACTCCGGCCGACGGGGTGGCAT
>DATAIW010000053.1:0-5571 GCA_036262455.1 Candidatus Limnocylindrales bacterium
TGGTCGTACGGCAGGATGACGTCGGCGGTCGCCGGGTCCACCTCGGCATCCGGATCGGTCCAGTGCGACCACGCACCGACCGGCGCCAGGCCGCTCGGGACGAGCTCGGTCACCTGGCGGCAGCCGTTCGCGGCGGACGTGTTGAACGTGACGTGGAGGTCGACGACGACGAGATCGGAGGCGTGGACCGGGTCGGCCGGCTGGATCGAACGCGTGATCGTCAGGTCCGGATCGGGGTGGAAGGCGGCGGGCTGGACGGCCTCGCGCCACAGCGTCGTCACGCCGACGGTGCCGGCGAGCCGGTCGATCGACAGCGACGCGAGTTGAGCTGCCGTCAGGCTGAGGCGGATCGATCCGCCCGTGGCAAGGTCGACGACGTGGCGCGTCCCGTCGACCGTCCAGGCGACCTTCGCCGGCTGGACGGGCAGGCGGTCGAGGGTGTGGGTCACGAACGCGATGGCGGGAAGGACCTCGATCCGGTCGGCCGCCGGGTTGGCCTCAACGTACGCCCAGAAGCGCGCGGCCAACGGATCGCCGACCGCGGCGGCGAGCACCGCCGCGAGGGCCGTCCCGGCCGTGACGTCGGCCGCCGACGACCCGACGCGCAGCCGGGCGAGCGTGCCCGACTGCTCGCCCACGGCCGCGGCGACGGTGCGGAGGATGGTGCGCGCGATCGCGGAATCGCCGAGGCTGGCCGCACCCAGGCCGAGCATCAGCTGCTCCCGGATCGTCAGATCGGGATCCGCGATCGCTGCCCGGACGTCCCGGAGCACCGGGTCGCCGAGCCCGGCGAGCCCGGCGAGGGCGTACGTGCGTCGCTCCCGCGTTTCCGTCGTGTTCTCGCGGATGGTCCGGAGGTAGTAGGCGAGCTTCGCCCGATCGACCCGGTCCGGCGCGACGATCGCCACCATCGCCGACAGCTCGAGGTCGCTGCTTCCATACGGGACGATCGCGAGGCCGTCGTCCTCGCCCTGGTACCGCCCGGGCGCGAACGGCTCGACCGAACCGTCGGTCGGCTCCGACCCGAAGCGATCCTTCAGCAGCTTCGACGCGAGATCGGCTGCCAGGGCGCGGTCGAGCCGGGCGCCGCCGCCGGCGGCGAGGTCGGACAGCAGCGAGATGTAGCGCCCGCCGCTCGCATCCGCGATCACCACGCTCGTGAAGCCGTCGCCGCCGACGAAAGCGGCGCTCGACGGCAGCTCGACGTAGTTCGTCCGCTGCCGGGTGAGGCGGGTGGCCACGACACTGAATGTCCGGGTGAGGCGGTCCGTCCGGGCCGTCGCGCCGGCGCCGGTCGTGGCCGTGATCGTCAGGGTCTGGGTCCCGCTGCGGAGGGCCGGCAGCGGGACGTCGATGTTCACGAACGCCTTCGCTGGTAGGGGCCCGCTGTCGAAGCCGAGGCTCGCCGACGAGACCCGGATGGTGACGGGGGTCCCCGCGGCGACCGCGGAGCCGAACGTCCGGACGGCGATCGTCGGGCGATCGGCCAGCAGGTACTCCGGGGCGATCGAGGCGTCGACGAAGAACGGTAGTCCGACCGGGACCAGGACCGAGCCGACCCCCGCCTGGAGGCGGCGGGTCACGGCGGCCGCAGTGACCCGCCACGAGGTCAGGTCGTCGGAGAGCTTGAACGTGGTGCTGCCTCGGCCGTCCGCGCCGGTCGTGATCGCCTCGAACAGCAGCGAGTCGCGGAAATCGTCGCGGTCGTCGCCTCCGCCGCCGGTCGTATCGCCGCCCTCCGGCTGGCCCTGCGGATCGCGATGCGAGCGGTACGTCCCGACCATCCCGCTGCCGATGCCGCTGTACAGCTCGTTCAACGGGTCTTCAGCTGCAGCCGCGCCGATCGCGAACAGCTTTTCGTCGACCGCCCGGAGGATCACCGTGGCGGCGACCGGGGCGCCGCTCGCCGACCGCGTCCGGACGTTGACCTTCACCGTCCCGCCCGGGGCGTATCGGTCGGCAACGGTGGAGAGATCGACCTGGAGCTGGCGATCAGCTGCGTGGAAGCCGGCGCCGAACCAGGCGGTCCCGACGTACCCGTCGCCGGTGAAGCGGACGCCGCCGATCGAGAGGTTCGGCGGACCCCAGGCCGGGAACGTGGTCACGTACCGGCGCGACGCCTGGACGACGGCGGTGTGGATCCCGCGCTGGGCGGTGAAGAACAGATAGCGGCTGCCGTCGCCGACCGTCTGCGGGCGATCCGGGTCGGTCAGCTTCAGGTCGATCCGCTCGCCGACGCTGAACTGGTCGTCGGGATTCGCCGTCGGAGTGGTCGGAGCGAGCGATGCCAGCGGGTTCGTCTCGTACGGGCTCCCGACCTGGCGGCTGGCGTAGGACGTGATCCTGGCCACGTGGCCGTCGGGATCGCCGACCGTTGCCACGATCCGATATTCGTGATCGGCGACCGATGCCGGGACGGACGCGGTCCAGGACCCGTTGGCCGCGGTCGTGACGCGGACCGTGCCTGCCGTGTGCTCGATGATCTCGGTCTCGTAGACGGGAACGACCTTCTTCTCGACGAAGTCGTACTCGGTCCCCACCTGGTGCCGCTTCGGGATGAGCTCGATGAACGACACCGTGACGGTCGCGCCCCGGACTGCGGCCCCGCGCGCGTCGAGGTCCCAGATCGAGGAGCCGGCGGCGATTGCCGCCTCCAGGCGGTTCAGCGCGACAACGTGGACGCCGCCGGTGACGATGACCTTGCCGTTCGCGATCCGACCGACCGCGTCGATCGTCCGGCTGCTCGGGAAGACGACGACGTCGCGACTTCCGGCGGTGATCTCGGCTTCCTCGGCGCGGGCGGGGATCGCGTCGATCGTCGTGACGTTCGGGCCCTCGTTGCCCTGCTCGGGGTCGATCGCGGCGATCGTTCGCCAGACCGCGGTCCCGAGCGCGTCCGTGGTGGCATTGCCGAACGTGCCGTCGGTGGCGAATCCGTCGATGCGGAGCGGCACGCCGGGGACGGGCGTTCCCTCGAAGAAGCGGGCGTCGACGGTGACCTTCACCCGATCGCCGGCGATGTAGACCCGCCGGCCCGTGGTCACGTCGAGCTGGTACGCGGGCTTGGCGATCGGGCCGACGGCGAACGACGTCGTCCCGATGACCCGGCTGCCGATCGACATCGTCAGCGTGTAATACGCGTCGGGCAGGCCGGCCAGTGGCAGCGAGCCGTTGATCGCCCCGGCGGCGTCGGGGTGTCGGACCAGGGTGGCGACCGCGGGAGCGCCGGTGTCGGTGCCGTCGCCGGACTCGCCGTACAGCCGGATCGTGATCGTCGCCGGCGCGGCGCCGCTGTCGCGATCGCGGGCGAAGCCCCACACGTGGACCGTGTCCCCGGAGCGGTAGCGCGAGCGATCGGTATGGAGCAGGCTCCAGGTCCTGGCGTCGGTCTCGGACCACCAGTAGATGTCGCCGTACCCCTCGAGCTTGTCGCGACCCGCCGCGGCGGGCAGGAAGACGCGCCGGCCGTCGGTCGTCCGGACGACCACGACCGGGTCGCACGGATGGGCGCACGTCGCGCCGGTCGTCGGGAGCAGGCTCCTGGGCGTGGTCCCGATCGCCAGGCCATGGCCGTCAGTTCGGCCGAACCGGACACCGTCGCTGGCGACCGTCGCGCCGACAAGCGGTGCCTTCGAATGGAGGTCGTTCGCCCAGACGAGGGTCTTCGTGTCGGAGACCGCGAGATAGCCGGCGACGTCGGTGACCTGGAGGACGGTCTGGATCGGCTTGCTGCCGTCGGATTGCTGGACGAGGTACCAGCCGGCGGGGAGTCGATCGGGAAGCTGGACCCAGAACCCGTTGCGGTACGGGTTGAGGGCGAGGTCCGCCGAGACGACGCGGGTGAGTCCGGTCGCGTCGACCAGTCCGGTGCTCGACCAGCGGGTCCAGTCGGGACGCGCCCGGATCGTCCGGAAGGCGTCGATGGCGGCGTCGATGCCGCCGAACCGATAGACGACGATGCCGATGGACGTCGGCGGCTTGTCAGCGCCGCCGTACGACCAGATCCCGATCGTGGGGCGCTCGGCGGTCGCGGATTCGACGACCGCGTCGGAAAACTCGAAGGTCCGCGGATTGTCGGCGGAGACTCCCTCCGCCCGGGTCTCGAACTGGAACCGCGTGTCGACGACGGTGGCCTCGCCGGTGTCGGTCACCTTGATCCCGCGGGTGACGGTGACGCTGAAGAGCGTGCTGGGCGTCAGCGGGCGATCGGGGACGAAGGCGAGGGTCCGGCCGTGCTGTTCGAAGCGCCCGTTCGTGGCCGGCCTGATCGAGAAGTGCGATTCCGCGTCGGCGACGCCGTCCTGGTCGAAGGTGACCTCGATCCCGGTGTCGAGCGGGACATCGGCCGACCGCGTCTCGGGCAGGGTGCCGACGATCCGGAGCGGCTGCGCTGCCTGGAACGCCCACGTGTCGAGGAGCTGGCCGGAGCCGCCACGGAGCGCGAACCGATAGATGGTGCCTGCCTCGAGAGGGCGGGCCGGCGCGACTTCGACGGCATGGTCGCCGGCCACCTTGTTCACCGTGAACGAGAACGCCGGCTCGACGGTGAGCCCGGCCGCGAGGGTCGATGCCGGGGTGCCGTCCGTGCTCTCGAGACGGAAGCTCGCGTCGAGCGGGACCACGACGCCGCTGGCACCACGGGCCGTGAGGAGGGCGGTCGGTGCGGGCGAGATCCCGGTCAGCGGCTCGTACCCCTGCGACGGTTGGGCGCTGGCCGACGGTCCGGGTCGACCACTGGCCGTGGGACCCCCCGAACCGACGGCGACGTCGGATGCCACTGGCTGGCTGGCGTCGGCAACGCCGTCAGCGAGTCGCCCGCCGTTCCAGGCGAACAGCCCCGCGACGAGCGCCGTGGCGACGACCGCAACGGTCACGACGACCGCCCGTTGGCGCAGCCAGGCCGGACGCCGCGGTCCCGATCGTGGCCCGCGGCGCGTCGTCGACGGCGCGTGCGCCGCGGTGCCTGGCGCAGCGCTCTGGACCCAGCCGCGGTCATCGAGATCCGACGGCGCGACGGGCAGGTCGTCCGCCCGTTCGTGATCGAACATCGTCGGGCTCCTCCCACCGATTGGTGGGCCGAGCGGCCGCGTTGCGGACCCTGGGTAGTCGCTTCTCGGACCGGCCTGCTCAGCGATGAGACGCGACCGGCTCCGCCGTGTTACGGGTCATCTGGCCCTGTCGGCGGGTTGACAGACGGGTCGTCCGGCCGTCATGCCGGCCCGCCCGGATCAAACGTCGAGCGGCTTCGTCCAGCGCCGATGGAGGGCGACCTCGTGGAACCCGGCGGAGCGGTATAGAGCCTCCGACGCGGGATTGGAGCGCAGGGAGAAGACGAGCGCGTCGCGAAGGCCCGCCGCGCGCATCAGGCGCAGGCCGTGACGCATGATCACCCGCCCGAGGCCACGCCGCTGATGATCGGGATGGGTCCCGACGGGCTCGAACTCGCCGATCGAGCCGGCTGGATCCGCCCAGCACATCGCGAACGCGGCGAACGTGCCGTCGGGCGCTTCGAGGACGATGTCGCGGTCGAACGCGTAGTGGTCCTGGCGGGTCGCGATCTCGTACTTCTCC
>DATAIW010000054.1:0-2887 GCA_036262455.1 Candidatus Limnocylindrales bacterium
GCCTGGCGCTGCGGCCAGAGGAGCGGGCGCAGGAGCGGCCGCCTGCCTCATTCCGAACACGAGCCCGCCGCCACCGCCGGCGAGCAGGCCGACGGCCAGGCCGACGGCGACGAAGCCGGACGCCTTGCCGAGCGTCACGCCGCGGATCAGACGGGTCCGGCAGCCGGGACAGCGTCGAGCGCCGAGGGCGAGCGGACGGGAGCACGACGGACACTCGAAGATCGTCTGGTCGATCTCACCGATCGCGATCGACGGCGTGGGCGAAATCATCGATTCCGGGGCCGGGCTCGCCTTGGGCGCGCGGCGGCGCGTCCGGCGAGCGACATCGACAGTCATTCGAGCGAGGCCTCCCGCGCGACCGAAGGGTCACGACGTCGGCGGCAAGGTGCCGTCGAGTGGAGTGTCGGGGACGAGAGTGCGGCCGGGTGGCACACGAAGGTCCCGCGACGATCCGTACGATCGGCGGCCGGATCGTTGAAACCTTGTGCGCTCGCCATGTCTCAACGAGTCAGCACCTGGTCCATCCGCCTCAACGGGGAGATCCATGGCGACGCCACCCACGACCACCGACCCGCGCGCCATCAGGCCCGGCGCCATCGACCCGGTCCGACGATCCGGACGACCGGGACGCCTCGGCGCCGGCACGTTCGTGGCTGCGATCGCCCTCGTCGGCATCGTCCTCGTCTTCGCGACGGACCAGGTCGTGCCGGCCAGCTCCGATCATCAGGCCCAGCTCCGCATCTGGCTGGCATCGCGCGCGGCCGGGATCGTGAGCCTCGTTTTGTTGGCGTTCCAGATCATCGTCGGGCTGGTCCTCAGCCATCCGGTCAACAAGACGACCTGGAAGCTCTCGAAGCGCCTCTTCCCGTGGCACGAGAACGTGTGGCTGTTCATCCTCGGGTTCCTCGCCGCCCACATCGTCAGCATCCTGCTCGATCCTTTCGCCGGCGTCAGCCTCGCGGGCGCCTTCGTCCCCGGTCTGTCGAGCTATCGCAGCGCGCCGGTCGCGATCGGGACCCTGTCGCTGTACGCCCTGCTCCTGACCGGTGTGACCGCCCGCTACACGAAGCTCCTGCCGGCCGGTGCCTGGCTGACGATCCATCGGGTCGGGATCGTCGTGTTCGTCCTCGGCTGGATGCACGGGCTCCTCGCCGGCACCGACTCGATGGCGCTCATCGCGCTCTACACCACCCTGGGCTGCGCCGTCGGCGGCGCTGCCGCGTATCGCTACTGGGTCACCCGCCAGGGTCGCCCGACGTTCTCGACATCGCTTCCGGAGGGTTCACGATGAAGGTAGGAAGCCGCGTTCGACGCGGTCTGGTCATGGTCGGCGTGGTCGGCAGCTTGCTGGTCGGCGCTGCATCGATCCGGGCCGCCGCGGTCTGGACCGCGGCGTCCGCTCCGCTGGCCGTCTCACCGGCATCAGCGGAGAGCCTCGCGGCCCGGCTGGCCGACGAGGAGGCCCGCTCGGCTGCGCTCCAGGCCCAGCTCGACGAGCTCCGGGCGAACACGACCGACCTGAGCGGAGCGCTCGACACCGCCAAGACGAGGATCTCGACCGACACCGCCACGGCCAAGTCCATGCGGACGCGGCTGGCGACCGCCAAGGCGCGTCTTGCGACCCTCGAGAAGTCGCTGGCCAAGGCTCGCGCCGCCGCGGCAGCGGCGGCTCGCACCTCGGGCGGCGGCGGGACGGCGCCGGCGCCGGCGCCGGCCGCGACCCACGAAAGCGAGCACGAGACCGATGGCTGAGGCACTCCGGCGGCCCATCCCCGCGATCCGCGCGACGCCCGCGATCACCCGACCGTCCGTCAGGATCGGCGCCCTGCCGACCGTACCGACCCACGTCGGAACGATGCTCGGGCTGTCCGTCGCCGGATACGGCATGGCCCTCGCCCTCGTCACCGGCCTGCAGGCGTCGAGCGAGGCCACGATCAACGCGAACCGCGCACCCGTGGCGGCGGCGATCGACCAGATCGCGGCTCGCCACGATCGACTCGGGCAGAGCCTCCAGGACGCCGCCGGTCAGTACGGCACCGCCGCCGCCGGATACCAATCGGTGTCCGACAGCCTGGCGGGCTTCGAGGATCGCCTCGCCGCGCTCGCGAAGTCGGTAACGGCCGTCGATGGGGCGTCCAGGGCGCTCCCGGCCTCCGTTGCGCTCCCGCCGGTCGTCCGGTCGGTCCGGGTCACCACGAAGGCAGCGACCCACGCGACGAGCGGCGGATCCGCCGCACCCTGACGCCCGCACCTTGGCCGCGGCCCCCCGACCGCGGCATCGTGACCGCCGCGGCACGCGCGCCGCGGCGGTCACGAACCTCCGCCAGCTGGCGCCCGGGATCAGCGCCGAACGACGACCGGCCCGAGGCCGTTGACGACGCTCCGGACGGGCTCACCGGCGACGGCTCGCCGGACGTTGTCGCTGACGAGGGCGAAGATCCGCGCCATCGACTGGCTCGTCGTGGCGGCGGCATGGCTCGACAGCAGGATCCGGTCCGACCGGCGGAGTGGCGAGTCGTCGGGCAGCGGCTCGCGCTCGAAGACGTCGATCGCGGCTCCGCGCAGCCGCCCGGTCTCGACCGCACCGACGAGGGCCACGTGATCGACCACGCCGCCCCGGGACGCGTCGATCACGATCGCCCCGCGCGGCAGTTCGGCGAGGATCGCCGAATCGACGAGGCCGCGCGTCTCGGCGGCCAGCGACACGTTGACGACGAGCACGTCCGAGCGACCGGCCAGTTTGGCCAGCGGCAGCCAGGCGGCACCACGCTCCTCGTCAGGCAAGCGACGGTGGCGGGTCCAGTACGCGACGTCGCAGCCGATCGCCCCGAACAACGCGGCGACCCGGCTTCCGACGGCTCCGAACCCCACGACGCCGACCCGCAGC
>DATAIW010000055.1:0-2671 GCA_036262455.1 Candidatus Limnocylindrales bacterium
AGGACCATGATCCGGAGCTCGGTCATGTCCTCGATCGCGAAGCGGACGCCCTCGCGGCCGAGGCCCGAGTCCTTGACGCCGCCGTAGGGCATGTGATCGCTCCGGTAGGTCGGGACGTCGTTGACGATCACCCCGCCGACCTCGAGCGTGTTGAACGACCGCCAGGCGGCGCCGAGGTCGTTCGTGAAGACCCCGGTCTGGAGCCCGAACATCGAGTCGTTGACGCGCCGGATCGCATCGTCGATGTCGGTGAACTTGAAGGCCACGACGAGCGGGGCGAACGCCTCGTTCGAGCAGACCGCGGCCGTCACCGGGACGTCGGTCAGGATCGTCGGCGGGAAGAATGTGCCATTGGCCCTGCCGCCCAGCAGCGCCTTGCCACCCGCCGCGAGCGCCTCGTCCACCCAGCGCTGGGTCCGCGACGCCGCGTTCTCGTCGACCATCGGTCCGATGTCGGTCTGCGGATCGAGCGGATCGCCGAGCTTGAGGGCCATGGCGCCTTCGATCAGCTTCGGCATGAACGTGTCCCAGATGTCCTCGTGGACGAACATCCGCTGGACGCTGATGCAGACCTGGCCGGCGTAGGCAAAGGCACCGACAAGGCAGCGCTTGACGGCCCAGTCGAGGTCGGCGGACTTGTCGATGATCACGCCGGCATTGCCGCCGAGCTCGAGGACGACCCGCTTCTTGCCGGCTCGCTCCTTCATCCGCCAGCCGACCGACGGGCTGCCGGTGAACGTCAGGAGCTTGAACCGTTCGTCGCTGACCATGCGGTCGCCGAGTTCGCGACTCATCGGCAGGACGCTGACCGATCCGGCGGGAGCGCCGGCTTCCTCAATGATCTCGGCGACCGTCAGCATGACGAGCGGATCCTTGGACGGCGGCTTGAGGACGATCGGATTGCCCGACGCGATCGCCGGCGCGACCTTGTGGGCAGCGAGATTGAGCGGGAAGTTGAACGGGCTGATTCCGGCGATCGGGCCGATCGGGAACCGGCGGGTGATGCCCATCCGGCCCTTCCCGGCGACGGAGATGTCGAGCGGGATCGTCTCGCCGACCATCCGCTCCGCCTCCTCCGCACCGAGCCGGAAGGTCACGGCCGCCCTGTCGACTTCGACGAGGGCGTCGCGGATCGGCTTGCCGGCCTCCAGACAGAGCAGCCGGCCCAGCTCCTCGCGGCGCGCCTTGATCCCGGCGCTGATGTTGCGGAGGATCGCGCCGCGCTCGTAGGCCGGCAGCGTCCGGGTGACCTCGAACGCCTTGACCGCCGCCTCGACCGCCTGCTCGTACTGCGCTTCGGTCGCGTGGAAGGTGGAGCCCGCGGGATGGTCGGGATCGGCCGGGTTGGCGATCACGAGGGGATGATCCGATTCGACCCAGGTGCCGGCGAGGAAGATCGGATGTGGCTTTGCGCCGATGGTGGCGGTCATCACGGGGCTCCTGCGAACGGGCTCGGTCATGCCATTCTATCCGTGCCCCCGACGACTCCAGCCTCGAGGTCCTGCGATGTGCCCTTCCCGATCGCCGTCCCTGCGTGAGCTCCTCCGGGTGAAGCCGGGATCGAAGCTTCGGCTCGCCGACATCGACCCGAGCGCGACCCACGGCCGCGACAAGCAGGGCTCGGCAACCGAGCTGCAGAAGGGCCTCGATCGCTTGACCGGCCTGCAGGACCGCCTCTGGGCCGAGCAGAAGCACCCCGTCCTGATCGTTCTCCAGGGGATCGACGCCGCCGGCAAGGACGGCTCGGTCAAGCACGTCATGAGCGCCTTCAACCCGATGGGCTGCACCGTGACGTCCTTCAAGGTCCCGACCCCGATCGAGCTGGCCCACGATTACCTGTGGCGCGTCCACGAGCGGGTGCCCGGCAAGGGCGAGATCGCGATCTTCAACCGTTCGCACTACGAGGATGTCCTGGTCGTCCGGGTCCACGACATCGTCCCGAAGAAGGTGTGGTCGAAGCGCTACGACCAGATCAACGCCTTCGAGGAGCTGCTCGCCTCGACCGGGACGACGATCGTCAAGTTCTTCCTCTGGATCGACCGCGACGAGCAGAAGGCGCGGTTCCAGGATCGGCTCGACGACCGGGACAAGCGCTGGAAGTTCCGGATCGGCGACCTCGCCGAGCGAAAGCTCTGGGATTCCTACGTCGCGGCCGACGAGGAAGCCCTTCGTCGCTGCTCGACCGACGCCGCGCCGTGGTACGTCATCCCGGCCAACCGCAACTGGTTCCGCAACCTGGCCCTGGCGGACATCATCGCCGACACGCTCGACGAGCTGAATCCGCGCTACCCGCCGGCTCCCGAGGACCTGACCAGCGTCGTGCTCGAGTAGGCGGCCGGCGTCGACCTGCGGCGATCCCGGGTCGATAGCCCCGGGACGGCGCCATCGTCGGGAGCTAGGGAGTGCACCCTGGAGCGATATAGGCGGGCGGCAGGCAGCGGGTCCGCTGGACGACGAGGCGGGTGCTCCCGTCGATGACGGTCCGGTCTCCGATCGGGTCGTGCAGGCTCGCCGTGATCTCGACAGGGACGGCGTAAGCTGCTGCCGGGCCGAGCTGAACCATGAGGGCGTTGACCGTGATCGTGACCGTCGTCGGCGTCTCGGTCACGCTGGTGACCCGCGTCCAGGCCCCGGGGCCGGTGGCGGTCCCGACGACGAGGGAGTGCTCGTC
>DATAIW010000056.1:0-9389 GCA_036262455.1 Candidatus Limnocylindrales bacterium
CGCTCGAGGAGGCGGGCCATGACGTCGGCATCGCCGTAGCTTCCGACCTCGAGCGACACGGCACCCGGCACGGACTCGCGGTGGCCGGTGCTCAGATCGTCGAGGACGACGACCTCGTGGCCGGCCTCGACCAGGCGCTCGACCGAGACCGAGCCGACATAGCCGGCTCCGCCGGTCACCAGGACGCGCATCGAGACCTCCGGAACTGGACGAGGAACGGGCCGCTGGACGGGGCCATCATCGGCGACGGCGGAGGAACCGGCCGACGATGCCGGAACGAGCCGCCGGTTTCGATGAAGCCGCCGCCGCCGGAGCCCCGTCGGAGGTGGGCGCCGGAGACACGGGTTCGGTGGCCGATGACGGATCGTCAGGCAGCGGCTCACCGCGATTGCGCATCTGCTCGGCCATGCGCAGAGAGAGATGGCTCGCCATCGGGTTGTCCGGGTCGAGCGCGAGCGCCCGTCGGGCGAAGGTGTAGGCCCCCCGCTGGTCGCCACGCTCGAGGGCGACGCGGGCGAGCCCGGTGACCGCGATCGAGTTCTTCGGATCGATGGCGACGACCTGGGCGTAGAGGCGCTCGGCGTTGTCGAGCAGGCCGATGCCCATCGCCCGCTCCGCCTCCAGCATCAGCTCGATCATCGCTCGATCGTCGCGGCCAGCGGGTCCCAGTCGGCGGGCAGTGGCTCGACGGGAGTCACGGAGCTCTCGACCCGCTCGACGGCTCCGGATCGGGCCGCGTCGCCGATGGCCACCATGACGTCGAGGACGTGGTAGGCAAGGGCGCCGTCCGCCCGATGCGGCCGGTTCGCGCGGATCGCGCGGGCCATGTCGAGGACGCCGGTCCCGCGCGTGGAGCGGGCCTTCGTCCGCGCGACCGTCTCGGTCGCGGCGTCGCCACGACGACGGATCTGGACGTCGCCGTCGAAGTTGTTCGGGTCGGGCAGGATCATCGTCGCGTCGCGACCGGTGACCTCGAGGAGGATCCGGGGCAGGGCCGAGTCGAACGAGAAGATCGTCTGCGCGGATTGGCCGCCGGCGAACCGGATCAAGGCCCCGACATGACTCGGAACGGTCACCTCGAAGACGTCGCCCGCCTTCGGCCCCGATCCGATCGTCCGTCGCGCGCGTGCCGTCGAGGCGGCCGCCGCGACCTCGCTGACCGCACCGAACGTCTGGATGAGCGCGGTCAGGTAGTACGGCCCGATGTCGAACAGCGGTCCGCCGCCGGTCTGGAAGAGGAACGCCGGGTTCGGATGCCAGGCATCGGGGCCCGGCGACTGGAGCAGGGCGAGGGCGGTGAGCGGCTCGCCGATCGCCCCGTCCTCGATCCATCGACGAGCGGCCTGGAGACCCGCTCCGAGGAACGTGTCCGGCGCACACCCGACGCGCAGGCCGGCCGAAGCGGCCGCATCGATGACCGCTCGGCCACCGCTCCGATCGAGCGCGAGGGGCTTCTCGTTCCAGACGTGCTTGCCCGCGGCGATGGCCCGCAGCGCCACCTCGGCGTGGGCTGCCGGGATCGTCAGGTTGACGACGATCTCGACCTCGGGATGCCCGAGAACGACATCGACGTCGCCGGCTGCCGCCAGGCCATGCTCAGCCGCCTTCGCCCGGGCGACCTCCGGCCGAAGGTCGCCGATGGCGACGACCGCGGTGTCGGCAAAGGTCGTCAGGTTCCGGATGTAGGTGTCGCTGATGACCCCGGCGCCGATGATCCCGACCCCGACCGGGCCCGTCGCGCTCACGCGGGCGACCCATCGAGCGCGAGCAGGAATGCCCGGCTGTCGCGCAGGGCATCGAACATGTCGCCGGCGGTGTCGTCGAGCTCGATCACGCGGAGGGCGGCCGGGGCGGCCCCGACGATCTCGCGGATCGGCAACGTTCCGGCGCCGACCGCCACCTGCTTGTGGTTGTCCAGGCTGCCGTCGCCGTCCTTGACGTGGAGGGCGACGACCCGCCCATCGAGACGTCGGAGCAGGGCCGGAACGTCCGCTCCGCCGACATGGGCCCAGTACGTGTCGACTTCGAGGGCGACGCTCGGGTCGAGCAGGTCGGCGAAGGCTTCGAGCGCGTGGCGGCCGCCGATCATCGACGCCAGCTCGAAGTGATGATTGTGGTAGCCGACCTGGAGGCCGCGACTCGCGGCGCGCGCGGCGACCGCGTTGAGCTCGGCCGCGACGGCGTGGACGCCGGCGTCCGATTGCCAACGGGCGGGATCGGTCCAGGGCTGGATCAAGGTGGCGATGCCGAGTTCGACGGCGGCGTCGAAGACGGCTTCGAGGTCGGCTCCGAACAACCCCACGTGAGCGGTCGGCGCGGCAAGCCCGAGGCGGCGAAACCCTTTGCCGAGGCGCTCCCGAAAGGCCACGAGATCGAATGGCTCGACCCGCCGGAATCCCAGGGCGGCAAGCCGCTCCAGCGTCGCGTCGACGTCCTGCGCCAGCGATGCGCGAACGGCATAGAGCTGGACCGACAGTTCACCGGCCGAAGCTGCCGCCGTCATCGGTTCGGCCGCCGCGGGCTCGCTCGATGGCTGGGATCCTGGCGTGTTGGCACGGGCGATCTCCATCAGCTGGTCATGATCGTTCAGGCGTGGATTCTCGACGATCTGGTCGAACAGCTCCGAAAGGATGCGCCCCACCTCCGGACCGGCCGGCACACCGAGCTCGGCCATGAGGTCCGAACCGTCGACAGCGAGGGCCGATCGGTCGAGGATGGGACCGGCGGCGAGCTCCGTGGCGATCCGGGCGCGAAACCCGGCTAGGTCGTCGGCATCGCGCGGCACGCCGCTCCCGGCGTTGTCGGCCTCGCGGAGGGCGAACAGCTGGTCGATCGCGTCGGGCCCGATCTTCGCGAGGAAGCGCCGGATCGCCGAATCGCCCCAGCTCGGCTCGTAGCGGAACATGTGCTGGCGGACGAGGTGGACGACCCGGGTCCGAGTCGTCGTCGGCACGCGGAGGCGATCGAGGAGCGCATCGGCGAGGTCCGCCCCGACGGCCTCATGTCGATAGAAGTGCCCGTCCGCGGCCGTGGCCGGCTTGCCGATGTCGTGGACGAGGGCAGCCAAACGAACGATCGTTTGGTTGGCGGACGCGTCGACGGTGCGGAGCGTGTGATCCCAGAGGTCCTCACCGGTGATCTTGTTCTGGGCCACGCCCCGTTGAGCCGCCAGATCCGGCGAGATGGCATCGAGCACGCCGGTGTCGGCAAGCAACCGGAGCCCGACCGAGGGGCGGTCGGCCGCCAGCAGCTTCTCGAGCTCCATCGCGATCCGCTCGCCCGAGAGGTGGGCGACCAGCGGCGCCGTCACGTGGATCGCCGCCAGCGTTTCCGGTTCGATCGTCCAGCCGAGCGTCGCGGCGAACCGGATCGCCCGGATGATCCGGAGGGCGTCTTCCTCGAATCGCTTCCGTGGCTCGCCGACCGCCCGGATCCGCCCGGCCGCGATGTCGGCCAGGCCCCCGAACGGATCGACGATGCCCGGAGCTGGTGCGTGCGGCTCACCCTCGACGGCGGCGTTGGCGCCCCAGGCAACAGCGTTCATCGTGAAGTCGCGCCGGGCCAGGTCGGCCTCGAGCGACAGCCCGAACTCGACCCGGTGCGGACGCCGGAAGTCGGCGTAGTCGTGGTCGCTCCGGAACGTCGTGATCTCGTACGTCTCCCAATCGCGCCGAACCGCCACCGTCCCGAAGCGGTTCTCGTAGACCGCGTTCTCGAACAGCCCCACCGTCTGCTCGGGCAGGGCGGAGGTCGCGAGGTCCCAGTCGACGCGGACGCCCTCGGCAGCCGGCCGCTCACCGGCGATGTCGCGCAGCGCCCCACCGACGACGTACGCCGCGTGCCCGCCGTGCCAGAGCGTGGTGAGGAGCTCGCGGACCGGCTGGGGGATCGCGGCGGAGATCGTCTCGGGCATCGCGTCAGCCGTGGCGTCTTCGCCGCGGACCTCGTTCGTCATGTGCTCATGGTCGTCGATGGTCGGCGCGCGGATCGGCCGCGCCGCGGACAGCGAGACCCGGCGCTCAGTTGCGGCCCAGGAAGAGGTACGTCCGCCAGGCCTCGTTGTGCTCGTCGACGAGGTACGGCGTGAACATCGAGTAGACGTCGCTGCGCGGCTCGAATGGCGGCCGGGTCAGCCGGAACCGCGCCTCCTCGATCGTCTTGCCGCCCTTGCGGTGATTGCACGACTTGCACGCGGTGACGAGGTTCTCCCACGTGTGCCCGCCGCCGCGATGGCGGGGCATGATGTGGTCGAGGGTCAGGTCGTGGCCCTGCCGGCCGCAGTACTGGCAGGTATGGCGGTCGCGGGCGAAGATCTCGCGGCGGCTCAGCTTGACCCGCGGCCGCGGCCGCCGGATCTGGTACTGGAGGCGGATCACCGACGGCGCGTGGAACTCGGTCCGTGGCGTCCGGATGACCTGGTGGTCGTACTCGATCACCTCGGCCTTCTCGCCGAAGACGAGCCGGAACGCCCGCGGCAGATTGCAGACATTCAGCGGCTCGTAGTTCTGGTTCAGGACGAGCACGACTCCGTTCATCGTGGGCGCACGATACCAAGAACGGCGCGGTGTGCTCCGGCGTTCTTCCACATCGATCGTCCCGGATCACCCGCGACCGGTCGGCTGGCCGGTTCGCGGATCCCAGCCGCCGGCCTGGCCGACCTTCGTCGCGAGCGGCTTGTCGAGGGCGGTGGCGATGAATCGGGCGGCCTCGAGGACCGCCTCGAGCGAGACGCCGTGCTCGAGCCCGATGGCATCGAGGAGGTAGACGAGGTCCTCGGTCGCGAGATTGCCGGCGGCTCCCGGCGCATACGGACAGCCACCGGTCCCGCCCGTCGAAGCATCGAAGCAGCGAACGCCGGCCGACATCGCTGCGGCGACATTCGCGAGCGCCGTCCCCCGTGTGTCGTGGAAGTGATACGCGATGTTCGCGACCGGGATGCCGGCGTCCAGGGCCCGGGCGGTCAGGTCGCCGACCTGCGGCGGGACGCCGACCCCGATCGTGTCGCCGAAGCAGACCTCGTCGACACCGAGCTCGAGCAGGCGCAGGGCGACGCCGACCGCGCGGGCCGGATCGACCGCGCCGGAATACGGGCAGCCGAACGCCGTCGACACGTAGCCGCGCCGCCACCAGCCGAGCTCGCCCGCCCGGGCGAGGACCGGCGCGAAGGCATCGAGCGACTCGGCGACCGTCATCCGGATGTTGCGGGTCGTGAACGCGTCACTGGCGGCGGTGAAGACCGCGACGGCGTCGACCCCGGCGGCCTCGGCCCGGGCGAGGCCGCGAACATTCGGGACGAGGACGGGATAGCGGACGCCCGCTCGGCGGGGGAGGGCCGCCATGAGCTCGTCCGCATCGGCGAGCTGGGGGATCGCGTTCGGGGCGACGAAGGAGGTGGCTTCGATCTCCGCGAGACCGGCGTCTGCGAGGAGCTCGAGATACCGGAGCTTGGTCGCGAGCGGGATCGGCCGGGCCTCGTTCTGGAGCCCGTCGCGCGGCCCGACCTCGTAGATCCGGACGCGATCGGCCGGGGCAGGTCCGGGCGTAGGTCCGCTCACCGGGTCGCGCCGGTCACGCTGGCCCGCTCAGCCGAGCGGCGGTTCGGCCGCCCGATCGATCGCCGCGATCCGGATCTCGATCCGTTCGAGGTCCATGACCGCGGCCCGGAACGCCGGACTGTCGAGCGCCGCCGCATTCCGCCGGGCCCGCGCCGCGGCATGGAGCTCCATCAGCTCCGGCCGGGTGCCGGGGAGGCTGGTGTCGACCTGGGTCGCCCGACCGTGGGCCTTCGCCGCGTGGTGCTGGCTCGCGGCGGCGTCCGCCGTTCCGCGCTCGCCGGGCGCCTTCGCGGCCTTCGCGTGATCGCGGTCCTTCTTCTTGTCCCTGGCCATCGGTCCTCCTGTGCGGAGAGGGTAGCGCGTCCGGGCGGCCCCTTCGCGCGTCAATCCTCGATCGTCGCGACCGATTGCCCGCGCGTGACCTGGTCGCCGGTCCGGACACCGAGCTCGCCGACGTGACCGGCACGCGGTGCGACGACGACGTGCTCCATCTTCATCGCCTCGAGGGTCACGATCGGGTCGCCGGCGGACACGGCATCGCCGACGGCCGCGTGAACGGCGAGGACGGCGCCGGGCATCGGGGCGGCGACGTCGGTCGGCCCTCCGCCGTGGGCGTGCGCCGCCGCGGCCCGGGCGGCCCGGTCGACGTCCGGCGGCGGCGCGACCCGGAAGGCCACCGACCTCCCATCGACATCGAGATGGACCGCGTCGCCGACGCGGGCGGAGGCGATCGGCAAATCGGCGGAAGCCGAACCCAGTGCGACCGATCGTTCCGTGCCGTCGTCGGCGACGAGCCGGGCTCGAGCCGGCCCATTGAGGCGCCACCCACCGGCGTCGAGCAGGCGAGCGGCCTCGGTCCAGATGGCGTCGGGGATGCCGGGCGCGCCGTGGCCGGGCGTTGCGCCGTCCCGGTCCGGGCGCCAGATCGCGTCGAGCGTGTCGATCCTTGCCTCGCCGCGAGTCACCTCCGGACGTCGGACGAGCCAGCGCAGGAAGCGCAGGTTCGTGGTCACGCCGAGCACGACGGTCTCGTCGAGGGCGGCGGTCAGGCGGGCCAGCGCCTCGCGCCGGTCGGCACCATGCGCGATGACCTTGGCGAGCATCGGGTCGAAGCGACCGGTCACCTCGTCGCCGGCGGCGATCCCGGAATCGACCCGGATACCGTCACCGGCCGGCCAGCGGACCTCGAGGATCGGGCCCGTCGCCGGCAGGAAGCCGGCCTCGGCATCCTCGGCGTAGAGGCGAACCTCGATCGCGTGACCGCTCGGCCGGACATCGGCCTGGGCGAAGCCGAGCGGCTCGCCGGCGGCGATCCGGATCTGGTCGGCGACGAGGTCGCGGCCGGTCACCAGCTCCGTCACCGGGTGTTCGACCTGTAGACGGGTGTTCATCTCCAGGAAGAAGACGGCGCCCAGGTCGTCGAGCAGGAATTCGCACGTGCCCGCGCTGACGTAGCCGACCTCGCCGGCGAGGGCGAGCGCAGCGTCGGTCAGGCGGCGTCGGGTCGCGGCCCGGACGGCCGGGGATGGCGATTCCTCGAGGACCTTCTGGTGGCGACGCTGGAGCGAGCAGTCGCGCTCACCGAGATGGACACCATGGCCGTCGCCGTCGAACAGGACCTGGACTTCGACATGGCGGGGGCCTTCGAGGAGCCGTTCGAGCACAAGCCGGTCGTCGCCGAAGGCCGCGAGCGCCTCGCGCCTGGCTGCTGCGAGCTGGGCGGGCAGGTCGGCGGCGACGCGGACTGTCCGCATCCCCTTGCCACCGCCGCCGGCCGCCGGCTTGACGAGGATCGGGTAGCCGATTCGCTTCGCCGCCTTCGTCAGCGCGACGTCGGTCTGGTCGGCGCCGTCGTAGCCGTCGATCGTCGGGACCCCGAGTCGGCGGGCCAGCTGCCGGGCGGCCGCCTTGTCGCCCATCGCCCGGATCGCAGCCGGCGGCGGTCCGATCCAGCCGATCCCGGCGGCGGCGACCGCTTCGGCGAAGTCGGCGTTCTCGGCGAGGAACCCAAACCCGGGGTGGACGGCGTCGGCCGCGGCGGCCCGTGCGGCCGCGATGACCGCGTCGACATCGAGCAGGTCGACGCCATCGGGGCCGTCGGTCGGCGGAACGATCGCGACGATCCCGAGCCGGTCGCAGGTCCGGGTGATCCGGTTCGCGATCTCGCCGC
Organism: Candidatus Limnocylindrales bacterium; assembly: GCA_036262455.1. Taxonomy (GTDB): domain Bacteria; phylum Chloroflexota; class Limnocylindria; order Limnocylindrales; family CSP1-4; genus CF-46. The sequence continues at coordinate 7,726 of DATAIW010000056.1, forward strand.
GGTTCGCGACGAACAGCCGGCGGATGACCGTGTTTGAGGGTGTTGCCTCGCTCGGTCCATCGCCTGTCGCCATGAACGCGTCCAACGCGTCAAACGCGACACGCCAGCGCCCTCCGACACGCCGCGCGGGCAGGCGACCGGATGCGATCCACCGTTGGACCGATCGTGTGGTGGCACCGATCCGCGCGGCCGCCTGACTGGGACTCAGTTCGTCGGTCATGTCTGTCGCGATTGTCGCGATCGAGGCCCGCGATCGCAAGCGCCGATCAAGATCGCGCTCAGCTGCGGACGCCCTGCCAGATCAGGATCAAGCCAAACACGACAAACGCGACAGCCGCGCCGATCCGGATCGCGCGTTCCGGCAACCGCGTCCCGAGCGCCTTGCCGATCGCGATCGCGATCGCGTCGGCAGCGACCATCCCCGCCGTCGACCCCAGCCAGGTCTCGATGGCCCCGTGGTTGGTCGCGAGGGTCACGGTCGCGAGCATCGTCTTGTCGCCGAGCTCGGCGCGGAAGAAGGCCGTCCCGACCGTGAGGACGACCGAGCCGGCCGCGTCCCGCCGCGCCCGCGCCTCGTCGCCCTCACCGAGCTCGTCACCGCGGAGTGTCCAGGCGGCGAACACGAGAAACGCGACACCCGCAACGATCGCGATCAGGTTGGTCGGGAGGGCCAGCGCGACGGTGGCCCCGAGCGCCACCGAACCGAGATGGACGATGAGCGTCGCGATCGAGATCGCGACCAGGACCTTCAGCGCCGGGAACCGGGTCGCGAAGGCGAGGGCCATGAGCTGGCTCTTGTCGCCGAGCTCGGCGAGGAAGATCACGCCGAACGACAGGAGGAAGGCGTCCATGTCAGCCCTCGAAGAAACGGGCCACGAGCTCGTCGGTTCGGGCCCGGACCGCGCCATGGTGGGTCGCCCAGGCGCCCCATGCCGCGTCGATCCAGGCCTCGAGGAGCTCGTCCGCGTGTGCACCATCGCCAGCCTCGACCGCGTGAGCGACGTCGACGACGGTCACCGCGCCCATCGACTCCGGCCGGTCGAGCCATGGCCAGCGATCGAACGCGTCGGCCCCGACGCGTCGCAACCGGACGGCGTGTTCGGCTCCCCATCCCTTCTCGATCACCGCGCAGAGCGTCACGAGGTGGACCCAGACCGATGGCGTCGACTGTGGACCCGCCACGCCGGGATGGGTGACCGCATACGCGTCGACGGTCAGCGACGAGCGCGCGGTTCGCGGCATCGCCCCCGCACCCAGCTCCGTGTAGATCCGCCAGCAACCCGGCGACGCCGTCATGTAGCGATGGATCGGCCCGTCCTCGTCGGGCACGAGCCCGCGGCACCCGACGCATGCGACAAGGTCGGTCACAGCCGGAAGAAGACCGGGAGCAGCACCCATACGAACGCGAGAACGATGGCGAAGGTGAACTGCTGGGTGACGATGACGAACCAGCCCCGCGCAGTCGTGTGCCACGGGCCCAGGTCGCGAACGGTCCGGACGAAGTCAGCGCGCCAGGGTCTGCCACGCCGCAGGGCATCGGACGCGAACATCCACGCCAATGCGAGACGCTGCCATCGACGTTCGGCCTCGGGAAGGCTCGCGACGATCTGCTCGAAGCGGGTCGCATCCCGCGTCTCGCCGTCGGCGGCGTCCCACGTTGCCCG
>DATAIW010000057.1:0-3544 GCA_036262455.1 Candidatus Limnocylindrales bacterium
CCTTGAGGTTCTGCATGATCAGGATGATCGCCGGGCCGAGGATGATGATGAACAGCGACGGGAAGATGCAGCCGACGAGCGGGAACAGCATCTTGATCGGCGCCTTGGCCGCCATCTCCTCCGCCCGCTGGCGGCGCTCGATGCGGAGCTGCTCCGACTGGACCTGGAGGACCTTGCTGATCGACACGCCGAGCTGCTCGGCCTGGATGATCGCGCCGATGAAGTTCGTCAGTGGGACGACCTCGGTGCGGGGCACGATGTCCCGCAGCGCGTCACGCCGCGCCTTGCCGACGCGGACCTCGGCGAGCGCCCGGCGGAACTCGTCGACGAGCGGGCCCTCGAGCTTCTCGACGACCTTGGCCAGCGCCGCATCGAAGCCGAGGCCGGCCCGGACGGAGATCGTGAGCAGGTCGAGGCAGTCCGGGATCTGGAGCAGGATCAGGTGCTGGCGCTTGCGGACCCGGCCACCGAGCCAGAACTCGGGGATCGTGTAGCCGAACATCAGCCCGACCACGCCCATGAGGAGGCGCAGGACCGGCGGCAGCGCCATGAACCCGACGACGCCGAACAGGAAGACGAACAGGAGCGCGCCGACGATGGCCGCAACGGCCTTGATCCCGAGCCAGTCGGCGACCCGGAAGTTGCCCGGATTGCCGGCCAGGGCGAGCCGCTTCTCGGCCTTCTCCTGGAACGAGCTGCTCGCCACGCGGGACATCCGCCCCGAGAGGCCGACGGCCAGCGGTCGCAGGGTCCGCTCGAGGAACGGCGCCTGGAGCTCGAGCTCCTCGAGGTTCTTGGCCTGCATCGTGCCGAGCTGGGTCAGCCGGGCCTGGACCGGGTCGACGGGCGAGTTGCCCGCAAGCCCGAGGGCAATGAGCAGGATGGCGCCGGCCGCGGCGGCGGCGATGATGATCGGGACGAGCTCGGTGGGCATCGACTAGACCTCGATGTCGACGATCTTGCGGATGAGCATGAACCCGATGAACATCATGAACCCGCCGAAGGCGAGGATCACGACGCCGAGCGGCAGCCCGAGGGCCTCCGGCGGCTTCTCGAACATCGGTTGCATGAAGTTGGGGGCCGCGACGAAGAGGAAGCCGGCGAGAGCGATCGGCAGGAAGCCGACGACGTAGCCCGACAGGCGCTGCTGGGCGGTCAGGGTCCGGATCTCGCCCTTGATCCGGATTCGCTCCCGGATCGTGTACGCGATCGAGTCGAGGATCTCGGCGAGGTTGCCGCCGACGGTGTGCTGGATGTTGATCGCCGTCGCCATCAGCTCGAGGTCCTCGGACCGGACGCGGCGGACCATGTTCTCCATCGCCGCCTCGAACGGCAGGCCGAGGTTGACCTCGCGGATGACCCGGCTGAACTCCGTCGACATCGGCGGCCGCGACTCGCGAACGACGAGCTCGACGGCCTGGAGGAACGAGGAGCCTGCGCGGAGACCGTTGGCCAGCAGGGTGATCGTGTCGGGCAGCTGCTTGTTGAACGAGCCGAGCCGGCCGCTCTTGCGGCGACCCAGCCAGAACCGCGGCAGCATGAAGCCGACGAAGGCGCCGATCAGGAGTGCCAGCGGGTGGCGGAGGCCCGGCAGGCCGAGCGACAGGACGATGAACAGGAACGGGATGCCGACGATCGAGGCTCCCCAGATGGCGAGGAACTCCGACGGCTTGAGCTTGAGGTCGGCCCGGGCGATGTCGCGCGCCAGGTTGGCCCCGAAGTCTCGCGCCTCGACGACCCGGTTCAGCTGGGCAAGCGCCACGCTCTTCTCGAGCAGCTCGGCGAGGCCGCCCTGTCCGGATCCTTCGGTCGTGGCCTTGCCGCCCTCGCGGGCCGAGGCGTAGCGCTCGAGACGGGCGCTCACCCCGGAGCCCCCGCCGGACGTCGCGATCCCGACCGCGATCAGGAAGATCGCGGCGGCGGCGATGCCGGCGACGAGCAGCGTCATTGGCATATCAGCTGTCCTCCCCGATCAGTAACTGAAGCCGAAGAGGCCCGGCGGGAGATGGATGCCCATCACCTCGAACTTCTCGACGAACTTGGGGCGGATGCCGGTCGCCTTGAGGCGGCCCTGGATCTTGCCCTCGACGATTCCGGTCTGCTCGAAGACGAACACGTCCTGCATGACGATGACGTCGCCTTCCATGCCCTGGACCTCGGTGATATTGACGATCTTCCGGGTCCCGTCCTTGAGCCGGCTCTGCTGGACGATCAGGTCGACCGCCGACGCGATCTGCTCCCGGATCGCCCGGACCGGCAGGTCGACGCCGGCCATCAGGACCATCGTCTCGAGCCGCGACAGCATGTCGCGGGGGCTGTTGGCGTGGCCGGTCGACATCGAGCCGTCGTGGCCGGTGTTCATCGCCTGGAGCATGTCCAGCGCCTCGCCGCCGCGGCACTCTCCGACGATGATCCGGTCGGGCCGCATCCGGAGGGAGTTGCGGACGAGCTCGCGGATCGGGATCGCGCCCTTGCCTTCGATGTTCGGCGGGCGGGATTCCAGGGTCACGACGTGCTCCTGGCGAAGCTGGAGCTCGGCCGCGTCCTCGATCGTCACGATCCGCTCATCGTTGGGGATGAAGGACGAGAGCACGTTGAGGGTCGTCGTCTTGCCGGAGCCGGTGCCGCCGGAGACGAAGATGTTGAGCCGCGCCTCGACGCAGGCCCGGAGGAAGTCGAACATGTCCGGGGTCGCCGTCCCGAACCGGACGAGGTCGTCGACCGTGAACGGGCTGGCCGAGAACTTCCGGATCGTGATGACCGGACCGACGAGCGACAGCGGCGGGATGATCGCGTTGACGCGGGAGCCGTCGGTCAGGCGGGCGTCGACCATCGGGCTCGACTCGTCGACGCGGCGACCGATCGGGGCAATGATCCGGTCGATGATCCGCATGACGTGGTCGTCGTTCTGGAACACGACGTTGGTCAGCTCGAGCTTGCCCGACCGCTCGATGTAGACCTGGCGGGGGCCGTTGACCATGACTTCCGAGATCGACTCGTCGCGCAGGAGCGGCTCCAGCGGGCCGAGGCCGATGATCTCGTCGGTGATCTGCTCGAGCATCCGGACGCGCTCGGCGCGGGTCAGGGCGAGGCCTTCCTCGTCGATGACCTTGCCGAAGATCTCCTCGATCTGGCGCCGGACCTCGACCTGGTTCGACAGGTCGAGCTTCGGGTCGAGATCCTGGATGACCCGGCTCTGGATCCGGAACTTGACGTCGCGGAACGACTCCCGGACCGGCGCCTGGGTCATCAGGCGCTGGGCCGGCGTCGCGAGCGGCGTGCCCCCGGCCCCGCTCGGCGGTACGGCCGGCAACCCCGGCGACGACGGTCCGGCGGGACCGGCCCCTGGTCGAGCACTCTCGATCCGCTTCAGCAGTGACATGACATCAGACCCCTTATCGCCCCGCGAGGCTCGCTACCGACACGATCATCGGAATGAGAACAGAGATTTCTTCTGGACCGTCTTGCGGGTGTCTTCGCGTGCGCTCGGCACCCGCTCCCCGGCAACGGCCTGGGCCAGCCGGAGGATGTCCTGGGAGACCTG
>DATAIW010000058.1:0-4307 GCA_036262455.1 Candidatus Limnocylindrales bacterium
GCCGACAGGCAGGCGAGCGACGGAGACGCCTTGTCGTTCTCGATCTGGGACAGATAGCCGATGTTGAGTCCGGCCGCCTCGGCGACCCGGGCCAGGGTCAGGCCGCGTTCCGCGCGCCAGCGGCGAACCTGGCGACCGACCGCCGGCGCGTGTCGTCCGCGGCCCTCGAGCGGCGTTTCGGTGACCATGAGTTTGCTCTCCACAACATGATGTTGACAGCGACAAGTGACCGTCGTATGGTTGTGCTATCAACAAATATCGCTTGATCACAGCCAACAGTCAAGCGGAATGCAGATCCCGGAGGATCCCAGCCATGCAGATTGCCATCATCGGTGCCGGCAACGTCGGTCGCGCCCTCGCCACGTCGCTGACCCGAGCGGGCCACGACGTCACGATCACGGCCGAGCACGCCGAGCACGCCGCCGAGGCGGCCAGCCAGTCGGGTGCCACCGCCGGCACGAGCAACGCGGACGCTGCGGCCAACGCCCAGGTCGTCGTCCTTGCGGTTCCCGCCCAGTCGATCGGCCAGATCGCGGGCGCGATGGGGTCGAGCCTCGACGGCAAGGTCGTCATCGACGTCTCGAACCGCCCGACACCGACCGCCGACGGGCTGGCGACCTCGATCGCCGAGGAGCTGCAGGGCACGCTGCCCAGCGCCCACGTCGTCAAGGCGTTCAACACCGCCTTTGCCTCGCGCCAGGCCAACGCCCAGGTCGCCGGGATCGCCCCGGACGGCTTCGTCGCCGGCGATGACGTCACGGCCAAGCAGACCGTCCTCGACGTCGTCGAGTCGATCGGGTTCCGGCCGGTGGATGCCGGCTCGCTCGCGGCCGCCCGGACCCTCGAGGGGATGGCCTGGCTGAACATCCAGCGCAACCTCGCCGGCGGCACGTGGCAGGATGCATGGGTCCTCGTCGGTCCGGAGACCGTCGCCGCGGCAACCGCCGACAGCCGCAACTGAGCCGCCGAACCCCGAGTTGAAGGGAACCCGATGAGCATTCCCGTCGCCCGCCTGAACCACGCCGTCCTCTTCGTCCGGGATGCCGAACGCGCCGCCGAGTTCTACACCCGGATCTTCGGGTTCGAGGTCGTCGGCAAGGAGATGGGCGGACAGGCGATCTTCCTGCGCAGTCCGCTCGAGGGTAACCACCACGACCTCGGTCTCTTCTCGGTCGGGCCGCAGGCGCAGAATGCGCCGCGCGGCTCGGTCGGGCTGTACCACCTCGCCTGGGAGGTCCCGACGATCGCCGATCTCGCCGACGCCCGGGACGTCCTCGCGGCGGCCGGCGCACTCGGCGGGGCGAGCGACCACGGCGTCTCGAAGTCGCTCTATGGTCGCGATCCCGACGGCAACGAGTTCGAGGTGATGTGGCGCGTCCCGCGCGAGGCGTGGGGTGAGGACGAGCATCGCGGGGTCATCCGGCCGCTCGACATCGAGCATGAACTCGAGCGGTTCGGCGGGGGGTCGTCCGCCCCCGCCTGATCAGCGGCGGTGCCTCGAGGCCCGTCGTTCGCCGGTGATTGATCTCCCAGGGGATCTGTGGCGGCTGAACGAGCGTGCCCGAATCGACCATTCGGCAAGTTCCTGTTCCGCGCCGCCCGCGATGGATCGCCCACAGCCGGGCCGCCCTACGAGCTCCCGGGACCGAACCCTCCGGCCGCGACGATGATCAGCGTCACGATGTAGACGTGGGCCAGCGCGCCCCACAGCACCGACCGCGTCCGCCAGGCCAGCCAGCCGTAGACCGCACCGCCGGCGAACGTCGAGAGGAGCTCGGCCTCGGGCTTGGTCAGGTGGGTGAACGTGAACGGGAAGAGCGCCACGACCAGCCCGATCGGCCCGAACACCCGGGCGAGGGCCAGCATCAGGAAGCCGCGGTAGATGAACTCGGTCGAGACGAGGTCCATGAGGTTGGTCGTCAGCAGGCCCGGCAGCGGCTCGGCCGACGGCGCGTAGTACACCTTGAAGTCGGGCGCGCTCGACAACATGAGCACGATCGGCGTCATCACGACGCAGCCGGCGACGGCAAGCCCGAGACCCCAGCGCCAGTCACCGAGCTGGAGCCCGTAGCGCCCGGGCCGGTCGCGGAACCCGACGAGCACGATCAGGAGCGGCACGCAGAAGAACAGCACGACGCGGCTCAGCGCCTGGAGCCGCTGGATGCCCGGGTTGCGGTCGTACTGGACGAGTGCGTCGGGGATCAGCGTCCGCTGGAAGTCGAAGATGACGATCAGGATGACCGCGACGACCACGACGGTGGCCCGCAGAGGTAGGTCCAGTCCGGCCAGGCGGAACGTCCGCCGGTCGCGCTCGTCGGGCGGGTACTCCGGCATCGCGAACATCCGGCCGAGGAATGAGCGAATGCTGAACACGGCGGCAGCCTAGCAGCGCCCGACAGGTGTGGCTGACCGGCTGCTACCGTCCGCGTCGTGGACGACGCGACGTTGGTCTACCGCGGCTGATCGCTCCAACCGCCAGCCGCCCGATCGTCGCACGGCCCACCCGTCCGGCTGGTAGCGTCCGCGCGTGGATGACGCGACGCTCGCCCGCCTCGAGCACGAGAACATGATCGAGACGTTCACATCTGGCGTGGCGAACGCTCCGGGCAGTCTCGTCCGGCGCGGCGACGGCGTCGCCTTGCTGGCGTCCGGCCTGCCGATCCGCTTCTTCAACCAGATCCTGATCGAGGACGACCATGCGACGACCGATGCGATCGCTGCCGCCCTCGCGGCATTGCGCGAGCGCGGCAAGCCATTCGTGGTCCATCTCCGGCGCGGGTCCGACGACCGGTTCAGACCGCTCATGCAGCAGCTCGGCCTCGTGCTTCCCGCCGACGAGACCCCGCTGCCGGGGATGGCGCTCCACCCGATTCCGCCCGCGCGCATCGCGGTCGCAGCCGGGCACGAGATCCGGCGGGCCACCGACGACGCCGGCGTGGAGGATCACCTCCGGACCGGGGCGCTCGGGTTCGGCATGCCGGAAGACATGCTGCGAGCGATCGTCCCGCCGGATACGTGGCGGCGCCCGGGGACGTTCGTGTATGTCGGCTACACCGCCGGCGAGCCCGTGACGACGGGCTTCGGGGTCCGGACCGGCCGGACGATCGGGGTCTACAACATCGCGACGATCGAGGCCGCGCGTCGGCAGGGGCTCGGGGCGGCGATGACCGAGCGGGTCGCGGCTGACGGTGCGGCCGAAGGATGCGACGTCGCGATCCTCCAGGCGAGCCCGATGGGCCTGCCGATCTACGAGCGGCTCGGGTACCGGACCGTCGTCGAGTACGACGGCTGGATCGAGCCCGACCAGCCAACGGAGATGTGATGCGAACGCTCGAGATCGGGCTCGTGCTTCCGATGGAGGAGTCCTGGACCGACGGCGCGACCCCGCGCTGGGCCGAGATCCGCGAGCTCGCGCTCCGGGCCGAGCAGCTCGGGTTCGACACGGTCTGGATCCCGGATGAGCTGCTGTGGCGTCCGCCCGACGGAGAGGTCCGCGGCTGGTGGGAATGCGTCGCGATGAGCGGCGCGGTGGCGGCAGCGACCTCGCGAGTGAAGGTCGGCACGTGGATCCTGTCCGCGCTCCACCGCAACCCCGGGCTCACCGCGAAGGCCGTCGAGACGCTCGACGAGATCAGTGGCGGCCGCTTCGTCTTCGGCCTCGGCTCGGGACATGCCGGGCGCCAGGCGCATGCGTTCGGGTTGCCGGAGGACCACGTCTTCGGCCGGTTCGAGGAGGCAGTCGAGATCATCGTTCCGCTCTTGCGGCAGGCCCGGGCCGACTTCGACGGGACGTTCCACGCGGCGCGCGACCTGGAGCACCGCCCCGTCGGACCACGCCCCGGCAAGATCCCGATCATGATCGGCGCCAAGGGCCCGAAGATGCTCCGCCTCGCCGCCCTCCACGCCGACATCTGGAGCTGGTACGTCGAGGAGCGGAGCGACCTCGAGGAGTTCGGGCCGCGGCTCGCCGCGCTCGAGGCAGCCTGCGTCGAGGTCGGTCGCGATCCGGCGACGATCGGGAAATCGGCCGGCATCATCGTGGAGCCGACGTCGGTCACGGGTGCGGCCGAGGTGCTCGGGTCGCCGGTGCGCGGCTCGGCGGAGGAGATCGCGGATGCGTTCCGGGCGTTCGGCGCCGGCGGCTTCACGCAGATCGAGATTCTGCTCTGGCCACGGACGCTAGCCGCGCTCGACGCGATGGCGCCGGTGCTCGAGCTCCTCGACGCGGACTGATCCCGGATCGGTCAGGCGCCGCCCGCGAGCGCGCCGAGGTGCTCGGTCAGGCGGAGGTTCTCGCGGTAGTCGAT
>DATAIW010000059.1:0-4626 GCA_036262455.1 Candidatus Limnocylindrales bacterium
GCGAGCGGCAGTGACACCCGATGGCGTGATGGCTGGATCTCCTCGATCGGACGGAACCCGACCGATGCGAGAAGCTCGCGATACCCGGTGGACGCCGGAATCTCGGCGTCCGTCGCGACCACGGCCGCGGAAGCCATCCGCAGATGCTCGACGAGCGTCGTCAATCGATCGGCGGTGACGGCCGGCTCCTCGTCGCGGGGGATCGGACCTCGTGGAACGTAGGCGCTGCAGCCGACCACGAGCGGGAACAGACGGCGCAGGGCGAGCACCGCGGAGCCGTCCTCGAACACGAGATGGTCGGCCGCCCAGCCGGCGGCCACCCGGTGCTCGGCCCAGGCCCGGGACTGGTAGACGTGGCCGCCCGGCGCGTCGACGGTCCGCTCGTCCCAGTCGGCCAGCTCCGCCGCGGTCGCCGCGCGGATCGACGTCAAGTGGCGTCGCCTCCGGTGAAGTCGGCCGCGCTTCCGCCGCCCGCAAGTCCGTGGCGGCGGCGCGTCCACCACACGCGCGCCTGCTGGGCGCGTTCGTACGCCTGCCGCCCGAGCGGGTCGAGGACGAGATCCCACGCGCCGATGTACTGGATCTCGCGACCGCCGAACCCGGTCTTGAAGTGGGCGATCCCGCCGGTCGCGAGGCCCCACAGGTCATAGCTCGTGGCGCCCAGCTCGCGCGAGGTCCGGATCGCCTCCCACTTCAGCAGGTAGTTGGCACGGGACTCGCCGCCTTCGGCGGTCATGCCGCCGTACGGCTCGACGACCCGGGTCCCGGCGCGCACCAGGAAGAGAGTGGCCAGCGCCTCGCCATCCGGACGGCGGGCGAACAGGAGGCGGGCGTTGCCGGTCGGCCGGTAGGCCTCCCAGATGTCGCGGTACGCCTGCTCGGTCCGGATGAGGAAGCCGGCCCGGTCGGCGGTCTCGCGGTAGACCCGGTAGAACTCGGGCAGGGCATCACCTTCCGCATCGGTCACGGTGATCCCGGCGGTCCGGGCCTTGTTGACGTACTGCCGCCATTTCTTGCGAAGATCGCCCCACAGGGTCTCCTCGTCGGGCGCGAGGTCGATGATCCGGGTCGCATTCGGCTGGATCGGGCTGGCGGGCCGCCAGCCGGCGGCTCGGAGGCTGCGGCGGATGGCGCCGTCGGAGTCGGCCGGTCCGTCGCGCTCGATCTCCGGGTCGATCCGGAGGTGCGAAACGCGCCCAACCGCGGCGGTCAGGGCAGCGCGGACCTCGGCGGTGAACGTCCCGATCGTGTCGGGCGTCCAGGCGGCGGTGACCGGACCGCGCGGGGCGTAGGCGAATGCCCAGGGCAACGGCCGCGGGCGGCGTACGAGGATCTGGGCGCCGACGGGCGCGCCGCCGACGGGGGCGGCGCCGACGGGGGCGGCGCCGGCCGCGAGCGACTCGCGCGCGAGGAGTGCCCGGGTCCAGCCGTTCACCGCCTTGACCCGCGACCAGCCGGCGAGCTGGAGGTACGACCCGGGATTGCCTGCGGCGACGAACGCGTCCCAGGACTGGTCGTTCGCGGTGATCGCGATCACGGCCGTCGAGGCGGCGGCGACATCCGCCGGGGGTACGGTCGGCGTTGCCGGCTGGTCGTCGTCGGATCGCGGCGCGGTGCCGCTCGCGGTGGCGCCGGTCACGCCCGGTGCGGCCGGCGGATGAGCTCGAGCATGAGCCCGATGATGGAGGTGAGCTCCGCGATCCGCAACACGAGGGCGAGGGCCGCGGATGTCAGGAGCCAGACAAGTCCGACGAGGCCCATCCGGATGACGAGGTCGAACCGGCCGGGGTTCTCGCCCATCGCAAGGGTCAGGCCGGCGAGGACCCCGGCCGCCGCGAGCGACCCACCGATCGTGACCGTGAGGGAGCGGATCCCGAGCGACAGCAGCGGACGGAATGCGAGCTCGGGCAACGACCGCTGGAGCAGGACGAGCAGCACGACCGTCTCGACCCACGCGGCGATCGCGATCGCGAGGCCGAGCCCCGGCAGCCCGAGAGGCCCGGCGAGGACGCCGGCCAGCGTCGAGTTGATGACGACCGCGAGGATCGCCGCGGCCACCGGTGTGCGGGTGTCCTGGCGGGCATAGAACGCGCGCGCCAGGATCGCGATGAGGGCGTGGGCGGTAAGCCCGAGCAGAAAGGTCAGGAGCGTCGCAGCGATCAGGTCGAGCGCCGCGCGATCGAAGCGGCTGTAGCCGAAGAGCACATCGACGATCTCATGGCGGAGGACGATCGCGATCCCTGTCACCGGCAGCATCGCGAAGATCGTGAGCCGGATCGCGCGGGAGATCAGCCCGGCGAATGCGTCCAGCTCCCCGACCGCGGCGAGGCTGGACAGCGACGGGAGCACGACGATTCCCAGCGGCACGCCGATCAGGCCGATCGGGATCTGGAGCAGCGTGAACGCGTAGTTGAAGGCCGTGATCGCCGCTGTTCCGAGGCCGGAGGCGATCGAGGTCAGGACGATGAACGTGATCTGGCCGGCGCCGAGCCCGAGCGCTCGCGGGGCCATGAGCTTCAGCGCCTTGCGGGCCTCGGGGTCGGCGATGTCGATGCGGCGCTCGTAGCGGAAGCCCTGGGCCCGGAGCGGCGCGAGCTGGATGAGCAGGTGGCCGAGGGAGCCTGCGACGACACCGATCGCGAGGCCAGTGATCCCGAACGACGAGGTCAGTGCGATCGCCGCGCCGATGATCGCGAGGTTGTAGACGATCGGGGCGATCGCCGACGCGGCGAACCGACCTCGGGCGTTGAGGACGCTCGTCACGAGCGACCCGAGGGCGAGGAAGATCGGGCTGAGGATCATGATCCGCGTCAGGTCGACGGTCCGGCTCCACTCGGCCTCGGTGAACTTCGGGGTGATGGCCGGGATGATCGCCGGAGCGGCGACGAGGAAGACGAGACCGAGCGCCAGCAGGCCGGCGAGCATCAGGTTGGCGATCGTCGAGACGACCCGCCACGCCCGCGCCGTCTCGTCAGTGGCGAGCAGGCTGGACACGATCGGGATGACCGCCGACGACAGGGCTCCGGCGGCGACGAGCTGGAACATCAGGTCGGGCAGGCGGAACGCGGCGAAGAACACGTCGAGGTCGGAGCCCGCCGGGAAGACGTGGGCGAAGACGACGAGGCGGACCCAGCCGAGGATCCGCGAGACGAGGAAGGCGCCCGAGACGATCAGGCCCGCCCGGGCCAGGGCGCGTGACGAGCTCACGAGCGGGCGGGTTCGGGGGGCTGGCGCGTCGCCCGCGGGTGGGCGCCGCGATACGCCGAGCGGAGGCGAGCCGGCGAAACGTGGGTGTACACCTGCGTCGTCGCGAGGCTCTCGTGGCCGAGCAGCTCCTGGACGACCCGGAGGTCGGCGCCACCCTCGAGGAGATGGGTCGCGAAGGAGTGGCGCAACGTGTGCGGCGACACGCCGGCCGGAAGGCCGGCCCGCTGGCGGAGGAGATCCAACCGGTAGCGGAGCCCGCGGACACCGATCGCCTCGCCGCGATGGTTGAGGAAGATCTCGGTCGGTCCGGCGTCCTCGCGGCCATGGCCTCGCCGGCGCGCCACCAGGACCGGTCGGCCGTCCTCGAGGTAGCCGGCCAGGGCCTGGCGGGCCGGCCGGCCGAGCAGCCCGATCCGCTCCTTGCGCCCCTTGCCGAGGACCCGGACCTCGCCCCGTCGGAGGTCCAGGGCCCCGAGCTCGGCCGATGCCAGCTCGCTGATCCGGAGACCGGCCGCGTACGCCGTCTCGACGATGGCCCGGTCGCGGATCGCGATCGCGACGGTCAGCTCGCTGGGGCTCGCCGCGTCGTCCTCGAGAGCGCCGTCGACCGCAGCGAGGAGCCGCTCGACCTCGTCGACCTCGAGGACGCGCGGCAGCCGTCGGGGCAGGCGCGGCGTGGCGATCACTCCCCACGGGTCGCCGGGGGCGAGCTCCTCGCGGACGGCGAACCGGTGGAACGAGCGGATCGCGGCGAGCCGCTGGGCCGTCGAGGAGCGCGCCCGACCCATCCCCAGGACGGCCAGATACGTCCGCAGGTCCGCCCGCGACGGCGTCCGCCAGTCGACGCCACGACCCGCCAGCCAGTCCAGGTATACGGTCAGGGTCGCGCCATACGAGCGCTGGGTGTGGGCGGACGTGTCGCGGGCCGCCAGGGACCGGAGGAAGCGATCGAGGGCCGACTCCGCCGTCGCGTCGGTCACGCCAGGGTCACGCGTCCGGGGCGGCGCCGGTCGATCGGGTCGGTCACGCGTCGGGCGCGGCGCCGGCTGAACGCGTGGTCCGCCGCGCTCCTCCCCGTGCACCGGGCCGGGCCTCACCCGAGCGTCCGCCGCCCTTGGCGCCGGAACCGCCGGCGGAGCGCCCGCGCCGCGCGCCGCCGCGAGCCGGCTTGGCGAGAGCCTCGGGGTTCGGCGGTCCGCCCTCGAGCTTCCGCCCGACGACGTCGACACCCTCGACCAGCGGGATGGCCGCGCCACAGCGGAGGCAGATCCCCGTGTCGCCGTGCTTCGCGACCGGGCCGTCGTCGGTGTCGTGGAGCGCGCCGACCGGCTCGAAGTTCGTCGTGTAATCGCACTTCGGGTAGTTCGAGCAGCCGTAGAACACGTTCCCGGTCCGACGCGCCCGGCGCGGGATCAGGTG
>DATAIW010000060.1:0-3775 GCA_036262455.1 Candidatus Limnocylindrales bacterium
CGCGCGATGTACGCCCGAGCGGGTGGGTGATGCCAGGCCTGAACCAGAGCGATCGTGTACAGCGCCCGGTTCAGGCGCCGGTTGCCGCCCCGGTTGAGGCGCATCCGCTGCGACTGGCCGGACGAGGCGGGGATCGGCGCGACCCCGGCCAGCATCGCGAACGCCGCGGGTGAGCCGAACCGGTCGATGTCGCCGACCTCCGAGATCAGCCATGCCGCGCTGATCACGCCGACCCCGGGCAGCTCGAGGAGCGGATGGTCGGCGACCAGGCCAGCGATCTGCTGCTGGAGCTCCTTCGCGCGACGGCCGAGCGAGCGGACGTCCTCGAGCAGGGCGCGGGCGAGCGCGGCGCGGGTGCCCCCGAGCGGGGCGAGGAGCGCCTCGATCGCGGCGAGCTGACGAGGGCTCACGAGCTGCGCGGCGGTCCGGCCGTAGCCGGGCAGGAGGACGATCAGATGGGCGTGCAGACGGTTGCGCGTGCGGGTCTGGGACTGGACGAGCTCCTCGCGGGCATCGACCAGCAGGCCGAGCTCCTCGGTCCGGTCGTCGAGGCGGACCGGTGGCAAGGCGGGTTCCCGCAGGGTCACCCGGGCGATCGCGAGGGCGTCGCCTGGATCGCTCTTGCCGGCCCGGCGGGTCCGACCCCGCTCGGACCGGCTGAGGTGCGGCGGCACCTCACGCACCTCGAGGCCGGCCGCGTTCAGCATCCGCGCGATCGGGGCGCCGTACGACGCCGACCCCTCGACCCCGATGCGCCCGTCGGCCGCCAGCCGGCGCGCCCAGCGGACGAGCTCGGCGAGGCCCTCCGGATCGCACCCAAACGTGCGCTCGGCCACGACCGCGCCCAGCGGATCCACGGCGCACGCCGCGAGCGTGCCCTTGTGGGTGTCGATCCCGATGACCGCCATGATCGCCTCCTCGACGTCCCCCGTTACGATGGGCGCGGGTCGGCCGGGCAGCAGTGCGTTGAGGTCAAAGCCACGCTCCTATGAGGCCACGGCCGGCCCGCTTGCTCCGGGAACGAGGGCACTTGCGAGGCAGGCCACCACGCGGGGCACTCACAGGCTGGGCCAACCCGCTCCCATCGCCAGCACCTTCCCACGTCAGCGAGAAGACCGGATCAGTTACGCACTCACAGGCATCCGAGCCTGCTCGCTGCGGTCCTCGGGCGCGCCTTGCCACCGCCGCCCCTTCGCGACGAACGCAGTCTTGGCGGTTCGGTGTAGCTGACAATTCGTGTCACGATTTGGTATCGTGCCCGCGATGCGTGCGTCCCGCCTCGTCTCGCTCCTGCTCCTCCTCCAATCCCGCGGCGGCCAGACCGCGGCCGAGCTCGCCCGTGAGCTCGAGGTGTCCGTCCGGACGATCCATCGCGACGTCGAAGCCCTGAGCGAATCCGGCGTACCGATCTACGCCGACCGCGGACCGCACGGCGGAATCCGGCTCGTCGACGGCTACCGGACCCGCCTCACCGGGATGACCGCGGACGAGGCCGAGGCGCTCTTCCTCTCGGGCCTGCCGGGGCCGGCGGCCGAGCTCGGTCTTGGTACGGTCGTGGCCGCGGCCCGGTTGAAGGTCCTCGCCTCGCTGCCGGTCGAGCTGCGGGCGCGCGCCTCGCGGCTCGTGGAGCGATTCCACCTCGACGCGGCCGGCTGGTACCACGCGGACGAACCGGTACCCCTCCTCGGACCCCTCTCGGAGGCTGTCTGGGAGAGTCAGCGCATCCAGGTCGGCTATGACCGCGGCGACAAGACGGTCGATCGGATCCTCGAGCCGCTCGGGCTCGTTCTCAAGGCCGGTGTCTGGTACCTCATCGCAGCCGCCGACGGCCAGCCGCGCACGTACCGCGTCTCGCGGGTCGCCCGGGTGGCCGCGCTCGACGAGCGGTTCGAGCGGCCGGCCGGCTTCGACCTCGCCGCGTTCTGGGCCGAGTCGAGCTCGGCCTACGAACGCGACACGCCGCGGATCGAGATCGTCCTGCGCCTCGCCGGCGATCGATTGCCCCGTCTTCGCGGGGTGATCGGCGACCGCCCGTTCGACACGCTGGAGCGGCTCGAGGAGCCGGACCCGGACGGCTGGCTGCGGATCCGGGTCAAGTTGGATTGGCCGAGCGAGGTGGTCTCGCAGGTTCTGGCCGTCGGTCCCGAGTGCGAGCTGCTCGAACCGATCGAGCTCCGCGAGCGGATCGCGGCACAGGCTCGGCGCGTCGCGGCTCACTACGAGCCTCCTCCCATATCGGCCGACGAAGCCGTCCGGGTCCCCGAACGGATCGCCGGCAGGATGGCCAGCCGTCCCTAGTGACGACACCTAGGCCGGGACGTTGGTCGAGTCTCCGCAGGCCGTTCGTCGGACGACCGTCGCCGGCCGGGCGAGCCTTGTCGGCGTGGTCGACGGTCCTTCGTCGGTGGAGCCCGCCAGCAGCCGACGATCCCGCGCGGCGCGCTCGAGATCGCGAACGCGATCGGCGTGGATGGCCCACGCGACGGCCTCTGAAAGAAACACTTCGCACCTCGTATGGGGCGATCGGGATGACCGCTTCACTCACTCCCGGAGCATGCCGGACATACCTGTCAGAACGTGTCATGAGTCATCTGGAGCCGGCGATTTCGAGCGAGCCCGCGACCGGGCGCGGACCGTCGCTCGGCACAGTCGCAATGCGATTGCGACGATGGACGCGCCGGCCAGTGGGCAGCGGATGGCCACAATCGGCTACAACTCCAGCGGTTCCCCAGTGCCCGGAGGTCAGCCCAGGATGACATTCGATCCAAACGCCCAGCTCGACCCATCGCAGGTCACCGACGTCCGCGGCTCGAGCCGCCTCGGCGGGCGGAGCGGCGGGCTTGCCGTCGGCGGCGGCGGCCTCGGCCTCGTCATCGCGATCGTCTATCTCCTGCTCGGCGGCAACCCGGGCGACCTGCTCAACGGCGGGGGCGGCCAGGCCGTCGACCCGAACACGCCCCAGTCGTCGGCCCTCGCCAGCTGCAAGACCGGCGCCGACGCGAACAAGCGCGAGGACTGCCAGATCGTCGGCTACGTCGACAGCATCCAGGCGTTCTGGGCCACCCAGGTCCAGGGCTACACCAAGGCGAAGACGGTGCTCTTCAGCGACGGCGTGTCGACCGGCTGCGGCGACGCGACGTCGTCGACCGGCCCGTTCTACTGCCCGAACGACAAGCAGGTCTACCTCGACCTGGGCTTCTTCACCGAGCTCGAGCAGCGCTTCGGGGCCAAGGACGCCCCGTTCGCCCGGGCATACGTCGTCGCCCACGAGTACGGCCACCACGTCCAGGACCTGCTCGGCGACCTGCAGGCCGGCGGCAACGACACGGGCGCCGCGGGTCGATCGGTCCGGACCGAGCTCCAGGCCGACTGCTATGCCGGCGTCTGGGCCCACAACGCCCAGGCGACCGGGTTCATCCAGCCGCTGACCCAGGCGCAGATCGCGGCGGCCGATGCTGCCGCGAAGGCCGTCGGCGACGACCACATCCAGCAGTCGAGCGGCGGCGGGGTCAATCCCGACTCGTTCACCCACGGCACGTCGGAGCAGCGCGTCCGCTGGTTCACGACGGGCTACCAGTCGGGCAAGCCCGGCGACTGCGACACGTTCAACGCGACGACCCTCTGAGGTCATCGCCCGGGCGTCAGGCGGGGGCCAGGGCCCCGGCTCCGACCGGCATCGCGACGCGGCCCTCGACCGCCCCGGACGCGGCGGTCGACCGGTCGATCGCGGGCGTCTCTTGCGACGTCGGAGCGTCCGGGCGGCGCGCCTCGCCGA
>DATAIW010000061.1:0-4766 GCA_036262455.1 Candidatus Limnocylindrales bacterium
GAGCGAACGTGACCGACGACCCCGCTCGCGGACCCGAAACGAGTCGCGACGATCGGGCGGCGGATGATCGTCGGCGGGCAACCAGGCGCGGCTCCGACGCCGACGCCGAGCCCGCCACCTCGAACCCCCGCGAGCCGCTGCCGCAGGTCGATCCGCCGGCCTGGTCCTGGGGCGACCGCCGTGGCGGCCCGGGCCCGGGCCGTGCCTACGGGAGAGGCCCGTGGCGCGGTCGGCAGAACGCCGGCCCGCGACCAGCGTGGCTGCCCGAGGACGAGCCGTGGCCCCCGCCCCGCAGGCGGCCGCGGCGCGGCTTCGGATGCCTGTTCGGGTTCCTCTTCCTCGCCGGCGTCCTCGGACTCCTGTCGTTCGGGACGAGCCTGGCCGGCCGCGTCCTTGATGCTCCGGGTCCGGTCGGGCTCGTCGTCCGGTTCGCGTCGTTCGTCGTCGTCGTCGCGGTCGTCGTCGGGCTTGCCCGGGCCGCCCACGCGATCCGCGGCTCGGGGACGGTCCTCGACGCGCTCGTCGACCAGGCCGCTCGCGTCGAGGCGGGCGACTACGGCGCCCGCGTCGAGACCATCGGACCGGTCCCCGCTCCGGTCCGCGGGCTCGCCCGGGGGTTCAACACGATGGCCGCCCGTCTCGAGGCGGACGAGGCCCAGCGCCGGACGCTCCTCGCCGACGTGACCCACGAGCTCCGGACGCCGCTGGCCGTCATCCAGGGCAGCATCGAGGCCATCCTCGACGGCGTCCACCCGGCCGATGAGGCCCACCTGTCCGCCATTCTCGACGAGACCCGCACCCTCGACCGCCTGATCGAGGATCTCCGGACCCTCGCCCTGTCGGAGTCCGGCGCGCTCTCGCTCCATCGCGAGCCGACCGACCTGAGCGTCCTCGCGACGGACGTCGCGACCTCGTTCGCAGCAACCGCCGCCGCCGCGGGCGTGGAGCTCGCGACGAGCCTCGACGACGATCTTCCCCTGCTCGACGTCGATCCCGTCCGGATCCGCGAGGTCATCGGGAACCTTGTGGCCAACGCCCTCCGCCACACGCCGGCCGGCGGCCGGGTGGCGATCGATGCTCACCGGTCGCCCGCGATCGGTGGTGATGGCGGCGAGGCGATCGAGATCGTCGTCCTCGACACGGGATCGGGCATCGACGCGGAGCTCCTGCCCCACGTCTTCGATCGCTTCGCCCGCGGTGCCGGCTCGACCGGCAGCGGGCTCGGGCTGTCGATCGCCAGGGGCCTCGTCGAGCTCCACGGCGGGACGATCGCGGCGTCGTCGCCGGCCGGCGGCGGAGCCGCGATCCGGATCCGGTTGCCGGTCGCACCGCCGCAGCGCTGATCGCACCGCGCTCGCGGACCGGGACGCCGGGCGCCGGGACACCGCCGGCACTCCGGCAGCCGCCCGACTGGGTCATTGGTCCTGTCCCGACCCGTGTCTGAGGTCGGGTTGCGTCCGGGCACCACCCTCCGGCACCCTAGTCACATGTTCCGACGTCTGCGCGCCCCTCGTCGATCGATGTTCCTCGGCGCCATCGTGGCCGTCGCGTTCATCGCCATCTCGGCCGTCCCCGTGGCCGCTGCCGACTTCCCACCCAAGGACTCGCGCTATCACAACTATGCCGAGATGGTCGCCGACATCCATGCCACGGAGACGGCGCATCCCGACATCGTCCACGTGTTCAGCATCGGCAAGAGCTACCAGGGCCGCGCCATCTGGGCAGCCAAGATCAGCGACAACGTCGCGACCGACGAAAACGAGCCGGAGATCCTGTTCGATGCCCTGCACCATGCGCGCGAGCACATGACGGTCGAGCAGGCCCTGTACCTGCTCCATCTCCTCGCCAACCACTACGGCACCGACAGCCAGATCACGAACCTCGTCGACAGCCGCGAGATCTGGATCATCTTCGCCGTCAACCCCGACGGCTTCGTCTACGACCTGACCTGCACGAGCGGCAGCCATGCGCCGTACTGCGCCTGGCGCAAGAACCGCCAGCCGAACGCCGGCAGCACGGCCGTCGGGACGGACCTGAACCGGAACTACGGCTATGCGTGGGGCTGCTGCGGCGGTTCATCGAGCAACCCGGCCTCGATCATCTACCGCGGTCGGTCGCGCTGGTCCGCCCCGGAGACTCGCGTCGTGCGCGACTTCGTCCTGAGCCGGATTGTCGGCGGCATCCAGCAGATCAAGGCGCACATCACGTTCCACACCAACGGCGAGCTGATCCTGTGGCCCTACGGCTACACGAAGACCGACGTCCCGATCGACATGACCAGCGTCGACCACCACGCGTTCTATCGAATGGGCAAGGCGATGGCCGCCCGGAACGGCTACACGGCCAAGCAGTCGAGCGACCTGTACATTACCGACGGAGACCAGATCGACTGGCTCTATGGCAGTCAGCGGATCTTCTCGTTCACCTGGGAGCTCTTCCCGACCGAGACCCCGACGGTCTGGGGCGACCACTACCCGGCCGACGAGAACATCGCGACCCAGACGGCCCGCAACCGGAGCGCGCTGCTGTACTTCCTGACGGTCGGCGGGTGTCCGCACGGGGTCCTGGGCCTGGCGAAGACGGACTGCGGCCCGTTCTTCGATGACGCCGAGATCTCCCGTGGCTGGGTCGTTGACCCGGACGGGACGGACACGGCCCCCGCTTCGGCACGGTTCAGCCGGGCCAACCCCGAGCTGACGGTCTACGCCGGCGTCCACATCCAGCCGACCTGGGTGACCTCGGGCCGGGATGCGTTCGTCACGGGCGCGGCGGCCGGATCGACCCCGAACGCAAACGACCTCGACGGCCAGACGACGATCCGGAGCGTCCCGATCGCCCTGCCGGAGGCGCCCGGCAACCTGTCCTTCCGCTACACCTTCGGGCACGGCCCCGGCAGCGCAACCGACACGCTCCAGGTCTTCATCGAGGACGAAACCGCGACCCGAACGCTCGTCTGGTCCGTGGCCGGGTCGGCGACCACCGTCGCGGCCTCCTGGAAGACCGCCAGCATCCCGTTGACGACCTGGGCCGGGTCGCCGATCCGGATCGTCATCCAGGCGACCGACCGAGACGCGAACAGCCTGGTCGAGGCGCTCGTCGACGACATCCGGGTCCAGCGCCCGAACTGAATCCTCGGGCTGATGGCCTCGCGGAGCTCGGCCTCAGGCCTCGGAGGGCCGGGTCGCAATTGAGCTCTCGCTGACGCGCGGCGGAACCCGCTCCGCCGGTCGGGCGTCAGGGGCCGCAACCGCCGGCCCGCCCGTGGCCGGCCAGCCCAGGAGGGCGACGCGATGCGGCGACGACGGTTCGGTCGGTTCGGACTCGGCCTCTCCACGGCGGTCCTCGGCCTCTTCCTGGCGATCACCCCGACCCTGGCCTGCGGCGGGTTGATCGGCCCGAACGGGGCCGTGAACCTGCTCCGGACGACGACCCTCGCGGGCTACCACGACGGGATCGAGCATTACGTCACGGCCTTCCAGTTCGCCGGTGGTGGCGGCGCCTTCGGCTCGATCACTCCCCTCCCCGGCATCCCGACGAGCGTCGTCAAGGGTGGCGACTGGACGCTCCAGCGGTTGATCCGTGAGACGAACCCGCCGGTGCCCGAGGCGTTCGATGCGGCGCGAGCGGCCAGCTCGGCTGGAGCGGTCGAGCTCATGACCGTCAAGATCGATGCCCTCGACCTGACCGTCCTCAAGGGCGGCGCCGCGGACATCGGCGTCTGGGCGAACGATCACGGCTTCCGCCTTCCGCCCGACGCGCCGGAGGTCCTCGACTTCTACGCCGCGCGCAGCCAGATCTTCCTTGCCGCCGCGTTCGACGCCGATGCCGCGCAGAACCGCGGCCAGCAGCTCGGCGACGGGACGCCGGTCCACATCACGATCCCGACCGCGAACCCGTGGGTCCCGCTCCGGATCCTCGCCCTGGGCAAGGCGGGCACGGAGCCCGTCCAGGCGGATGTCTACCTCCTGACCGACCGGGCTCCGGCGCTCCTGCCGGCGCCCAGCGGATCCAACGGGATCCGTCTCGACCACAGCGCAGCAGCGTCCGCAAGCCTCCTCGCCGACCTCCAGTCCGACCGTGGCATGGACTGGGTGCCGTCGTCGGGCTGGCTGACCAAGGTCGCGGTCGACGGGACCGCTGCCCAGCTCGGCTTCGACCTCGCGATCGATGCGTCGGGCGCCGGTCGGCCGTCGGCGATCGATGCCGGGTTCACGATGCCGGGCGCGGTCATCCCGCCGGCGTCATTCGACCTGAGCCGGCTCCTGCTGGCCCTCGCCTTCGTCGCGATCGGCCTCGTCGGCGTTGCATTGATCGGCCGGGCGCGGCCGTCGGCCGGCAGGCCGATCGGCTGGTAGGACGGCGATGCGCGGCGGGCGGTCGACGGTCGGGTTGGCGCTTGGAGTCGGGCTGGCGATCGCGGTCCTGACCGGGATCGCGGCCAACGCCGTGGCCCGCTCCCACGACCCGATCGAGATCCCGATCACGATCCATTACTCGCACTACGAGCCGGCGACGATGACCGTGCCGGCCGGCCGGCCCGTGACGTTCATCATCACCAACACCGACCCGATCGACCACGAGTGGATCGTCGGCGACGCCGCCACCCACGAGCGTCATCGGACCGGCACCGAGCCGGTCCATGACGCCCGACCGACCGAGGTCTCGATCCCGGCTGGGACCGTGAAGCGGACGACCGTGACGTTCGCCGCCAACGGCTCCGAGCTCTTCATCTGCCACCTGCCGGGGCACGAGGCGTACGGGATGGT
>DATAIW010000062.1:0-2868 GCA_036262455.1 Candidatus Limnocylindrales bacterium
CGATCGATCCGACGCCGTCGTCACGCCCGCCACCTTGCGCGTGATCGTCGGCCCGGCCCCCGGCCTCGACGCCCTCGGGACGATCGACTGGCGGGTCAGGGTCGTATCGCTCATGTCAGTGATTGTTCGCCGGAACGATGACGTTCGGATGTCGTGGTCGGTGGATCATCGCAGACGCGCGTCAGCCGCCGGCTGAATCGATCAGGGCGTCCCAACCGGCCGCGTCACGGAGGGCCGCGGCACCGGCGCTGAGCGCGTCACGGCGGGCGCGCAGGGCGCGGAGCGCTGCCGGGCGATCGACCGCGACCAGCCGGAGAGACGCGCCGGGACGGAGCTGGCCGAGCACCGCCAGGTCGGCCGAGATCACGACCGCGACGACGCGATACCCGCCGGTCGTCTGGTGGTCGGCGCCGAGGATGATCGGGCGGCCGTCTGGCGGGACCTGGATCGCCCCCCAGGGAACGCCGTGGGTCGTCGTCTCGCCACCGATGCCGTCGGGCAGGGGCTCACCGTCGAGGCGGATGCCGACCCGGTTCGCGGCGGTTCCGACCCGCCAGTCGATCGTCCCGAGGGCGTCGAGGCCGGGGGCCGGGCCAACGACCACGCGCAAGGTGGCCGGCGTGACGACGGCGTCGAATCGATCGGCACCGTCGGCTTCCGGCCAGACCAGCTCCGGCCGGACTGCGCCGACGGGCGCGGACCCCGCGGCCGCAGCGAGGGCCGGCCAGATCCCGTCGCCGAGCCGGAGCGCGCGGCCGTCGAGCCCGCCGAACCCGCCGGCGAGACACGTCGAGCGTGAGCCGAGCACGAGCGGAACGTCGACGCCGCCGGGGACCGCGAGATACGCCCTGGCTCCGGTCGAGGGAAGGGATCGGCTGTCGCCCGGGATCTCGACGAAATCGCCTGCGCCGAGCCGATGACTCCGTCCCGGCGCGAGACGCCGTCCGTCCCGGATCCGGGCGCCGAGGTCCGCGCCGGCCAGCCCGACCGTGATCGCCCCGCGGACCACAAGGGTCGGCCCGACGAGCGTCATCTCGAGGGCGGCCCGGCCGGGATCGTTGCCGACGAGCAGGTTCGCGACCGCGAGGCTCCACGGATCTGCCGCGCCGGATGCCGGGACGCCGAGGTGGGTCCAATCGGGGCGGCCGGCGTCCTGGACCGTGGTCAGCAGTCCGCCGTCCAGGACCTCGAGCGCCGGCCCGGTCACTCGTCCCTCAGCGGGACGAACCGGACCGTCGCCCCGGGTCGCAGCAGCGCCGGATCCGGGCGATCCGGGTCGAAGAGCACGCGGTCCGTCCGGCCGATCAGCTGCCAGCCGCCCGGCATCGCGAGCGGGTACACGGCGGTGTGCTCTCCGGCGATCCCGACGCTCCCCGCCGGGACGCGCTCGCGCGGGCTGGCTCGACGAGGCGTGACGAGGGCCGCGGGAAGCCCGCCGAGATAGCCGAACCCTGGCCCGAACCCGAGGAACAGGACGTGGTAGCGGGCCGAGGCGTGGAGGTCGACGACCTCGTCGGGTCGCAGGCCGTGCAGCCCGGCGACGGCGTCGAGGTCGGGGCCGTCCGGGCCGCCATACCGAACCGGGATCTCGATCACCGGCCCGTCGTCCGCCCCGGCGCCGGCGCCGGCGACCGAAGACCCGGCCTCCGCGGCGACGACGGCCTGTCGGGCGAAGTCGATCGCGTCCTCGAGCTCGATCGCGAGCGGGTCGAACGGGACGAGGACCGAGGCGTGAGCCGGAACCGGTCGTCCGATGGCCGGCGTGGCCGCGCGGGCCGTATCGATGGCCGCCGCGATTGCCTGGGCCCATGCCGCGACGTCGGGGTCCGTGGTCGATCCGAGCGAGATCAGGAGCCCGGCGTCGCCGACCGGCTCGATCGACGGCGAACCGGATGGCGGGGAGCCGGACGGGCCCCGGTCAGGCATCGAGGGAACGGGCCGCGATCCGGAACCCGGCATCGCCCAGGGCCGCCACGACCGCCCGAGCGATCGCGACCGCGTCGGGGCTGTCGCCGTGGATGCAGATCGTGTCCGCGCGAACGGTCAGGCGCGACCCGTCGCCGGCGACGACCGATCCATCCCGGACGATCCCGAGGGCCTGGGCCGCCGCGTCGGCCGGGTCGAGCAGCGCCCCGGGACGCAGCCGCGAGCGGAGCGAGCCATCCGCCTCGTAGCGGCGATCGGCAAAGGCCTCCTCGCTCACCGCCAGCCCGGCCGTCCGCCCGGCCGCGATCGACGCCGAGCCGGCCAGCCCGACGAGAACGAGCGCCGGGTCGAGGTCGCGGATCGCCTCGGCGATCGTCGTCGCGATCCCGGGATCACGCGCGGTCCGGTTGTAGAGCGCGCCGTGCGGCTTGACGTGGCGGACCGCCGTCCCGGCAAGACGCGCCGCCGCCTGGACCGCGCCGATCTGGACGACCAGCGAGGCCCGGAGATCGGCCGCCGTCATGTCGAGGTCGCGCCGCCCAAACCCGGCGAGGTCGGGATAGCCCGGGTGGGCTCCGATCGCGACCCCAAGCCGCGCCGCCAGGGCGGCGGTCCGCAGGATCGTCGCCGGATCGCCAGCGTGCGCTCCGCAGGCGATGTTGACGCTGCTGACGAGCGGGACGAGCGCATCGTCGGCACCCATCGGCCACGGCCCGAACGACTCGCCGACATCGGCGTTCAGGTCGATCGATCGACTGTTCCCGGCCGGCGTTTCCATGGCGACGATGCTACCGCCGCGGACGGCGGTCGGACAGGAACGACGGAGCGTGATCCGCGCCCGCTACGGCGCGCCGCTGGGCAGCTCCGCGGCCGCCGATGCGGCGGGTGTCGGAGTGGGCGCCGCGGTCGGCGTCGGAGTGGGCGCCGCGGTCGGCGTCGGGG
>DATAIW010000063.1:0-12056 GCA_036262455.1 Candidatus Limnocylindrales bacterium
GTGAAGGGGTCGGGCACAGACCCGGTGCGGGCGGCGATGAACGCCCGGACGTGCGGCAGGCAGGCCCCGCCCTGGCACGGCCCGAGGCCGGCCCACGACGCCCGCTTGAGCAGCTCGAGATTCGAGTAGCCCTTGGCGAACGCGGTCTCGAGGTCGTCGACCGTCGTGCCCATGCACGGGCAGACGACGCCCGCGGTCGGCGCTGGTGGGAGCGGGTGATCGTCTGCGGCCGAGCCGACGACGCGGACGGCGTCGTCGCGCGACATGCGGGCGAGGACGTCGCGTGGCGCCCGGCCGAGGTCGACCACCACGGTGTCGCACTCGGTCGTCATCTCGGACCCGTCGGGCGCCCGGGTGACGACCGCGCTGACGCGGCCACGATCGTCGCCCTCGAACCGGATGAGCTCGCGCCCGACGCGCTCGACACGCCCGAGATCGACGCCGGCGGCCCCCAGTCGTTCGGCTGCCTTCGGCGTCAGGATTCCGGCCAGATCGGAGCCCTCGCAGACCGGTTGGAGCTCGGCCGCCCCGGTCGCGACGACGACCTCGTCCGCGCGGAGATGCGTCATCCGGCCCGGTTCTCGAACGACGACGGACGGACCCGGATAGATCGCGACGACTTCCTGGCCGGCCTGGGCGTCGAGGAACACGACGGCCCGGCCGGTCGAACGGGCGGCTTCACCGGCGGCATTCCCGGCCTCGGCCTGACCGGCGATCACGAGGTCGACGTCGGCCCGCCGGACCGGAATTCGTTCGCCAACGGGTGGCCGGGTGAGGTCGCCGAGTTCGACGGACGGGAGCGGGGGCTTCCCGCTGCCCAGCTGCCGCTCGACGACCATTCCGGGTTGTGGCGGGACTTGGCAGGTCCGGACGTAGGCGACCCCGTCGACCGCGGCGAGGCAGTTGCCGCAGTCGCCGGCAAGGCAGATCGCACCGCCGCGTCCGGGGACCTCGCCCGCCCGGATGATGGCGATCGCAACGGAGTCGCCCTCGGCGAACTCGATCGGTCGCCCGTCGACGACGATCCGACCGCCGGCCCGGTTCCGGCCCTTGGTCACGCCACGATCTCGAACGCGCGGTCCCGTCTCGGGCCGAATCGGTAGATCGCGAAGTCGCTGTCGAAGGTCGCGACACGCCGCACGCCGAGCCGCTCCATCACAGCGAAGCTGGTCCGGTCGACGATGGAGAAATCCTGGTCTGGATATCCGAGTCCGATCGCCCAAGCAGCCTCGACATCGCGCGGCTCGATGTACTCGAACTCGGCGAGTCCGGCCCGGATCGTCTCGAAGAAGCGTTCGGCGACCGGTCGGCCGAGTCGCTTGCGCAGCAGCCGCCAGGTCTCGAACAGAACGTGATCGGTGGTCAGGAGATCGCCCGATTCGCCGGATAGCGTCCGCTTGGCGCGCTCATGATCGATGTCGCCGGCGTCGATGGCGGCATAGAACATCGACGTGTCGACGAAGACGCTCACGGGTCAGCGTTCGCGCTTCGTCTTCAGGTAGTCGGCCTCGACCGCCTCGTCGAGATACTCGTCCTTGTGCTTGGCGACGTTCGATCCACCCGAGTTGCCCAAGCCGAAGATCGCGCTGATGTCCGGCTTCGGGCGATCCGGCTGGTCGAGCGCCTGGTCCACGGAACGCCGGACGAACTCCGCCAGGGAGATCCCGAGCTCGTCCGCGCGACGCTTCGCACGCCGCCGCATTCCGGTCTCCATCGTGACTTGCAGTCGTGTCATCATCATGATGGCGCCATCATACCATCACCGACCTCACTGGCGCATCCGGAGGCCCTGCGGGTCGAACAAAGGTTCGGGCTGGATCCGGGCGGGGCGCCGCCGGCCGATGATCTCGATTTCGTAGCCCTGGCCGCCCGGACCGTCCGGCGTCGCGAGATCGGTTGGGACGTAGCCGAGCGCGATCGACTGCTTGACGTAGTGCCCATACCCGCCGGACGTGATCCAGCCGACGACCGTGCCGTCATGCCACACCGGCTCGTCGCCGATGACGTCGGCCGGGTCGTCCGGCTGCGGGTCGACGACGAAGGTCACGAGGCGTCGCTTGGGCCCGCCCGCCGCCATCTCGGCTTCGTGCGCCGCCCGCCCGACGAAGTCGTGGTCGAGCCGGAGGTAGCGCGTGATCCCGCCCTCCGCCGGCGTGTAGATCGGGCGGTACTCGCGGAACCAGGTCCCGTAGCTCTTCTCGAGCCGGAGCGACATCAGCGCCCGCATCCCGAACAGCCGTAGGTCGTGAGGCGCACCGGCCTCGACGATCCGGTCGAACAGCGCCCGCTGGTGCTCGGGCGCGACCCAC
Organism: Candidatus Limnocylindrales bacterium; assembly: GCA_036262455.1. Taxonomy (GTDB): domain Bacteria; phylum Chloroflexota; class Limnocylindria; order Limnocylindrales; family CSP1-4; genus CF-46. The sequence goes on from DATAIW010000063.1 coordinate 2,310, forward strand.
AGCTCGTAGCCGAGGTCGCCGGAGTAGTTGATCCGGGCGACGAGGGCGGGCTGCATGCCGAGGTCGACGCGCCGGAACGTCATGAACGGGAACGCGGCGGTCGACAAGTCGAGGTCGTGTGCGACGGCGGCGAGAACGTCGCGCGACTTCGGCCCGGTCAGCGACAGCCCGACGAGACCGAGGCCCAGGACCTCGAACCGGACCGATCCGTCGGCGGGCAGGTGGTGGATGAACCAGCGCGCGTGATGGGTCTCCGCCGGCAGCGAGCCGAACAGGAAGAACTCGTCCGCCTCGGACGCGCGGGCGACCGTGAACTCGCCGACGATCCGCCCGGCATCGTTGAGCATCGCGGTGAGCGTGATCCGGCCCGGCGCGGGCATCCGGGCGGTCAGCAGCGAGGACAACCACGCCTCCGCACCCGGCCCCGTCACCCGGTACTTCGCGTAGTTCGAGATCTCGGTCATGCCGACCCGTTCGCGGACCGCGGCGACCTCCTCGGCCACGCAATCCCAGGCGTTCGAGCGCCGGAACGTGACGTCCTCCTTCGGCTCGAGCCCGGCCTTCTGGAACCAGAGCGCGTGCTCGAGCCCGGCCGTCGCACCCCAGACCGCGTTCGCCGCGGTCAGCCGGTCGTGGATCGGAGTGGTCAAGAGCGGCCGGGCCGCCGGCAACTCCTCGTTCGGGAACGTGATCCGGAACCGCCGGCGGTAGTTCTCCTGGACCTTCGCGTTCGTGTAGGCCAGCGTCGCGTAGTCGCCGTAGCGCGCGACGTCCATCGCCCAGATATCCATGCCGGAGTCGCCGGCATCGCCAGCGGTCATCCACGCCGACAGCGCCAACCCGACGCCGCCGCCCTGGCTGAGGCCCGCCATCACGCCACAGGCGACCCAGTAGCCGCGCAGGCCCCGCACGGGCCCGACGAGCGGATTGCCGTCCGGCGAGAACGTGAACGGCCCGTTGACGACCTTCCGGATGCCGGTCGTGCCCATCGCCGGATAGTGCTTGAAGGCGACCTGGAGCTCGGGCGTGATCCGGTCGAGGTCGGGCTTCAGGAGCTGCGGCCCGAAGTCCCAGGGCGTCTCCTTCGGGGACCAGGGCACGGCCGCCTGCTCGTACGTGCCGAGGAGCATCCCGCCGCCTTCCTGGCGGATGTAGATCTCGCCGGCGAAGTCGAGCGCCATCGGCATCTCCTTGCCAGTCTTCGCGACGTTCGCGGCGACCTCGGGCATGTCGACAGTCAGGAGGTACATGTGCTCCATGGCGAGGACCGGCAGCTCGATGCCGACCAGCCGGCCGACCTCGCGCGCCCACAGGCCGCCGGCGTTGACGAGGTGCTCGGCGTGGATCGGGTCGCCGTTCTCGATATGGACGTCCCAGGTGCTGTCGGGCCGCTGTGAGAGGCCAGTCACCATCGTGTGCTGGCGGACCTCGGCGCCGAGAAGCTGGGCGCACTTCACGTAGGCCCGCGTGACGCCGCTCGGGTCGACGTGACCCTCGACTGGGTCGTACAAGGCGCCGACGAAGTACTGCGGGTCGAGCAGCGGGAAAACGACCTGCGCTTCCTTCGGAGTGATCAGCTCGAGGTCCATCCCGAGGTAGCGGCCGCGCGCCTGGGCCATCCGCAGGAAGTCCATCCGGACCTCCGTGTCGGCGAGCATCAGGCCGCCCGGCAGGTGGATCGAGCAGTTCTGGCCGCTGACCCGCTCGATCTCCTCGTACAGCTGGATCGTGTACTGCTGGAGCTTCGAGACGTTCGGGTCGCCATTGAGCGTGTGCATCCCGCCGGCCGCATGCCAGGTCGAGCCGGCCGTCAGCTCGCGCCGCTCGAGGAGGATCGCGTCCGTCCAGCCCGCCTTCGTGAGGTGGTACAGGACGCTGGCGCCGACGACGCCCCCACCGATGACGACGACCTGAGCAGACGACTTCACTCGACCCTCCACGACATTCCGGACGGGCGAAGCCTACGCGAGGAGGGCCGACGGTTGCGTCAGGCTGCGACGAGCGCGACGCTCGCTTCGCGACACGCCGCCGCCAGGCGGCGGTCGACGGTGGCGAGCGCCAGACCTCGTGTCGCGGCCAGATCCAGATACACGGCGTCGTAGACGGTCAGGTCGTGCCGTCGGGCCAGATCGACGACGTCCAGGGCCGCCGAGAGGTCGATCGGAACGACGTCGACGGGAAGGTCCGTCAGAAGCGACCGAGCGACCGACAACTTCGCCTCGTCGATCCGCCCGCGACGCTCACCGAACCGCAGAGCGTTCGCGACCTCCATTGGCCAGTGCGCCGGCACGAGCCCGCCCTCGGTCAACAGCTGGCGAAGAACGCCGTCCGTCGCATCCGACGACTCGTCAGCGAAGCACCAGGCGAGGGCAATCGACGCGTCGACCACGAACATCAGCGCCGGCCCTCGTCGATCAGCTCCCGGATCGTGACATCGCCGAGGACGTTGCCCTTCCGGAACTCACGCATCCGCGCCATGAACGCATCGACGTCGATGTCGCGGACAACGCCGGGAGGAACGAGGACTGCGACCGGCCTCCCGTGCTTCGTGATCGTGATTCGCTCGCCCCTCGCAACTTCGTCGAGGAGCCGAGGCAGGTGGGTCTTGGCTTCATAGGCGCCGATCGATCGCATGCGGTCAGACTAGTCGTAGACCAGTCGATCCGTCAACCAGACCATGGGCCAGTGCTCAGGGGCGGATGATCGGCGTCGACGCCCGGGTCGTTCCGTCCGGTCCCAGGATGAGGAGGGTCCACTCGGCGCCGCCGTCCGTCGGATATACCGCAAGCGCGTCGACGGTCCCGTCGGAGCGAACGATCACCGACCAATATCCGGCCATCGGGTCGGGTAGGAAGACCGGCCAGCCGTCCCGAACCCTCCCGTCCGGAGCGGTCGCGACCAGCGACCCGCCGGAGCTCGCCGATAGCCCGCCACCTTCGCCGACGGCGCTTTCCGGCACGTACAAGGTGCCGTCCGGCCCGACGACCGGCAGCGTCCGCCAGACGCCGCATCCGATATCCACGCCGTTGCACGATCCCATGGGCTGGAGCGGCATCTTCAGTCGGGCGGGCGGCACGCCTCGCCCGGCCAGGGGCGGATCGACGACGAAGGCGCGCTGGCCCGTCTTGTCCGAGCCGATCACGAACACGGTCCCGTCACTCGCGACGACCGGCGGGATGACCCTGGCCCCTGCCCCGGTCCGATCGTCGAGCGGGTCGATCGGCAGGCCGTCCGACGTCGCGGTCGCGTCCCCGCCACCTGGATCGATCGTCATCGTCTGGGCTCTGGCGCCGTCACCCGTGCCGATTCGCCGCGTGATGACCAGCCGGCCATTGGGACCGACGACGGGATGCGACGCAGACCCCTCGACCGTCACGGGCCAGCCCGGCCGCGCACCGTCGAGATCGATCGCGTCGATGACGCTGACGACGGGCACGTCGGACGTCGGCTGGTCGACGATCGCGACGCGGTAGGCGACACCGTCCGCGGCGAGGCGGACGTCGAAGTTGCCAGCGGCATCCGCGACCTCGAACCGTTGACCGACCCGGACGTCTCCGTTGGCGGACACGCCGATCAGCCACCACGCGGCGGGCTGCGCCGATCCGGTGCCGTCGGTCGAGGCGACCTCTCGGGCGAGGACGCGAAGCTCGTTGCCGACGACGACCGGCGGCAGGTTGAGGTCAGCCAATGGAAGCTCGACGGGCCAACCGGGCAACGCCTGTCCGTCCGCGCCGAAGGCGAGGGCGACGTGGCGCTGCGGACCTTCCGATGTCGTGTCGGACGCGCAGACCAGGCGAATCGAGCCATCGGCCGCGACCGGGAGTCCGTGCGGCGGCGCGTCGGCGTCGCAGCTCCAGCCGTCGAACGCGATCGGCCAGCCGGGGCGGGGTCTGCCGTCCCGATCGAGCAGGCCAAGGACGCTGGTGCTTGCTGCATCGGGGCCGAGGTCGCCCGGGTGGTCAGCCAGGACCCAGACGCCGCCGTCCGGGCCGGCGGCAAATCGCGCGGAGCCAGCCCCGGCCGGGAACGACGATGGCTTCCCGACCGGCGGCGGCCCAATGGACGGCGACGCGCTCGGCGAGGTCTCGACGGACGGGCGCGGGGTGCCCGAAGTCACGGTTGCGCGAGGGACAGAGGACGGCTGCGGGTTTAGCTCGGAATGGTCGCGAAGGGTGGCTCCCACCGCGAACGCGACCCCGACGGTTGCGGCGAGGACGAGGGCCGCCGCGATGAGCAGGACCGCCCGTCGTGGTCCGTGCGGTCGACCGATTGCACGGCGGACCCACGTCGGGGGCTCGAGGTCCGGCAGGGACGCGAGCGACGAGGCGTCGCGGCGCATGGCCGACGACTCGAAGCGGCACGATTCGCAGGAGTGGAGATGCTCCTCGAGCTGCCCGCGGTCGCGGTCGTCGAGGACGAAGTCGATCGCCGTCGCGGCGAGCTCGATGGCGTGGCGATGGTCGATCATCGTTCGACCTCCCGAAGCAGCTCGCGCAACCGGACGCGCGAGCGGGAGAGGAGGGTCCGAGTCGCGCTTTCCGTCCGATCGATGGCCTGGCTGATCGCCGCCCCATCGACACCCTGGGCGGCAAGCAGGAGGGCCACCCGCGCATCCGTCGTCAGCTGATCGAGCGCCCGATCGAGATCGCCTCGCCGTTCGCGGCGAAGCACCTCGACATCCGGGCTCGCGTCACGCGGTTCCATGTAGCGAGTTCGGAGCACGCGATCGACCCGAGCCACGACCTGGAGATGTCGCCCCCGGCTCATCGCCAGGTTGGTGGCAGCGCGGTACAGCCACGCCCGGGGTTGGTCCGGCCAGCGCCCGCGACGCTCCTCGACGAGGAGCCTCGTGAACACGTCGGCCAGCAGATCCGCGGCTGCGTCCGGGTCACGGACCGTGCGAACCAGGAACCCGTAGACCTGTGCGGATAGTCGTTCGTAGGCGTCGCCGGTCTGGGCACCGAGCGCGTTCGGAACGTCGGACACGAGCATCGTGGCGACGGCCAGATCGGGATCGGCGCCGGGTTCCATCACCCACTGTGACGCCCGACCTGGTGAACTGTGTCAGGGGAGGCCCGCACGATCGGTTGGAACCGGGGCGCCTCAGAAGTCCGTAGGCACCCCGCCCTCGGACTTGCGGCGGTCGACGAACGCGGCGAGCGCTTCCTTGATCGCCTCGTCCATGGCGGGCGGCTCGTAGGCGTTCAGCAATTCCTTCCAGATCGCGTTGGCCTTGGCCGGCGCCTGTGGGCTGCCCGCTTCCTCCCAGGTCTCGTAGTTCCGCCAGTCCGAGAGCATCGGCTTGTGGAACGCGGTCCGGAACCGGCTCTGGGTGTGGGCGGCGCCGAAGAAATGCCCGCCCGGGCCGACCTCCTCCATCGCCGAGAACGCGAGCGTGTCCTCGTCGACGACGACCGGGTCGAGGAAGGCCTCGACCATCCCGAGCAGCTCGGCGTCGAGGATCACCTTCTCGTAGCCGGCGTGGAGGCCGCCCTCCATCCAGCCGGCGCCGTGCATCAGGAGGTTGACCCCGCCGCTGATCGCGCCCCACAGCGAGAAGACCGACTCGTAGGCCGCCTGGGCATCGACGGCGTTGGCGGCCGACACGTTGGACGACCGATACGGCACGTTGTACCGCCGTGCCAGCTGGCCGCCGATCATCGCGGTCTTCATGTACTCGGGCGTCCCGAACGCCGGCGCGCCCGACTGCATGTCGACGTTCGAGGTGAACCCGCCATAGACGACCGGCGCGCCCGGCCGGACGACCTGGGTCAGGACCATCCCGGCCAGCGCCTCGGCGTTCTGCTCGGCGAGCGCGCCCGCCAGCGTCACCGGCGCCATCGCGCCCGCGAGCGTGAACGGCGTCATCACGATGACCTGGTTGCGGGCCGACATCTCGAGGATGCCGTGGAGCATCGGCGTGTCGAGCCGGAGCGGCGAGCTCGAGTTGATGACGGTGAACAGCGACGGCTCGCGGTCGAGCGTCGCGTCGTCGATGTCGCGGGCGATCCGGGCCATCTCGATCGCGTCAGTGATCCGCTGCCGGCCGAGGCTGTAGGCGTGGATCGGCTTGTCGGCGAGGGTCAGCAGGTCCCAGAGCGCGTCGAGGTGGCGGATCGAGGCGTGGATGTCGATCGGCTCGACCGGGTAGCCGGCGAAGAAATGGACCGGGTTGAGCATCTGGCACAGCCGGATGAGGTTCTGGTAGTCGGCCCGGTTGCCGATCCGCCGGCCGCGATCGAGGTCGGCGACGTTGGGCGCGCTCGCCACTGACCCGAACGCCGTCCAGTTGCCCCCGATCTGGAGATTGTGGTCGGGGTTCGTCGCATGGAGCGTGAACTCCGACGGCGCGGTCTTGATCCGCTCGAGGACCAGGTCGCGATCGAACCGGACACGCTGCGTGCCTGCCTCGACACGCGCGCCCGCTGCGCGCAGGACGTCCCGGGCGCCGTCGTCGAGGAAGTCCATCCCGATCTCTTCGAGGACGCGGAGCGACGCGTCGTGGATCGACTCGAGCTCGTCGGCCGAGACGATCTCGGTCGGCGCGTAGCGGATCCGCGGCTGGGCCCATGGCCGCTGCTGCGGGAGCCGCGAGCGCTCGCCGGTCGCGCGGCCGCCACGCCGGCGCGGGGCCACCTCTCCGGTGGGTGCCTCCGCAGGTGCTGCGCCACCGAGCGCCGCCGCCATCAGCTCCTCGTCAGTCATGCCGCCTCCGGCCCTGACACTTGTGCGCGACCTGCACGTTGCGGGGCCATTCGGGGCCGCGGCCAGGGCTCTCGACGTGCAAGACGGGGCCCGGACGGGCCCCAGCCCTGACGAGTGAGCGCCGGGCGCTCGTTTGCCGGATTCTCGGGCCGGTCGATCCGGCTGACGTGCGCCGGATGCTCGTCCGTCATGATCGGGCGCGGCTCACGACTACAGGCGTGCACTCGGCGCACATCTGGCACGCCATCGCCGGCCGTGGCGCCCTCGACGTTCATGGGGCGCACTCCTGTCAGGGTCCAGGGTGCCCCGAGAGCCCTGGGAGCCAGTTCAGTCACCGGACAGGTCCATCCACGTCGTCTTGAGCTGGGTGTAGCCATCCAGCGCGTGGATCCCCTTGTCCCGGCCGAACCCCGACTGCTTGAAGCCGCCGAACGGGACCGTGATGTCGGCTGTGTCGAAGGTGTTGACCCAGACCGTCCCCGCCCGGATCGCCCGGGCCAGGCGGTGGGCCCGTTTCACGTCGCGCGTCCAGATCCCGGCGGCAAGCCCGAATGGCGTGTCGTTGGCGATCCGGATGGCCTCCGCCTCGTCGTCGAACTCGGTCACGGTCAGGACCGGTCCGAAGATCTCCTCGCGGGCAACCCGCCAGTCGTTCGAGACTCCGTCCAGGATCGTCGGGGTGACGAAGAACCCGCCGCTCTCCTGGCGCGCCCGATGGCCGCCGACGACGACCCGGGCGCCCTCCTTCTGACCGAGCGCGACGTAGCCGAGGACCTTCTCGAGCTGACGCCGGTCGACGATCGCGCCGAGGCGGGTCGCCGGGTCGAGCGGCTCCGCCGGCGCGAGCTTGCGACCGAGCGCGGCGATCCGATCGACGAGCTCCTCGCTGATCGAGCGATGGACGACGAGCCGCGACCCCGCGTTGCAGGTCTGGCCGCCGTTGTAGAAGATCCCCCAGCCGATCGCCGATGCTGCCTCCTCGAGGTCGCCGACATCGGCCAGGACGACCTGTGGGCTCTTCCCGCCCAGCTCGAGGGTGATTGCCTTGACGTCACTCTCGCCGACCGCCCGAAGCAGCGACTTGCCGACCTCGGTCGAGCCGGTGAACGTGATCTTGTCGACGCCGGGGTGACGGGCGAGCGCGGGCCCGACCACGGCGCCCGGCCCTGGAACCACGTTGAAGACGCCGCCGGGCAGGCCGGCCTCGACGGCCAGCTCCGCCAGCCGGAGCGCGGTCAACGGCGATTGGGACGCCGGCTTCAGGACGACCGAGTTGCCGGTGGCCAGCGCCGCCCCGATCTTCGACGCCGTGATGATCAGCGGGTAGTTCCAGGGCACGATCGCGGCCACGACCCCGATCGGCTCGCGGGTGACGAGGCTCAGGGCGTCCGGCCCCGTCGGCCCGACCTCGCCGTAGACCTTGTCGATCGTCTCCGCGTACCACTGGATCGTCGCCGCGGCCGATGGCACGTCGACCGCGAGCGTGTCGCGGATCGGCTTGCCGACGTCGAGCGACTCGAGGAGGGCGAGCTCATCGAGATGGTCGCGAATCGTGTCGGCGAACCGGAGCAGCACCTTCTTGCGCTCGAGCGGCTTCCGGTCCGCCCAGCGCCGGTCGTCGAAGGAATGGCGGGCGGCCGCCACCGCCCGGTCGACATCCTCGGCACCACCCTCGGCGACCTGGGCGATCGTCGAGCCATCGCGGCCGGCGATGTCCTCGAACGTGCGGCCGGAGGCCGCGGGCACGAACCGCCCGTCGATGAACGCATCGGTTCGCGGTGTGATCGCCGCGGCCCGTTCGATCCACTCGGCGGTCGTCGTCCGATGCCGCTCGCGTTCGGCGGTGCCGGTCACGCCGCGTACCGCCGGATCGCCGCCTCGTCCAGGACGGCCCCGATCCCGGGCGCCGTCGGCACTCGCAGGACCCCGTCCACGCCCGGCCGCACGGGTTCCGCGAGGAAGGCGTCGCGGCGCTCCGGGGTCCAGCCCGGCGGGTCGTACGGATACTCGAGGAACGGTCCGCCCCCGACACCTGCCGCGACGTGGAGGTTCGCCAGCAGCCCGATCCCATTGGTCCACGTGTGCGGCGTGAACCACCGGTTGCGAGCCAGGGCCAACTCCCCGACGGTCCGCGTCCGGAGCATCCCGGCCGCCAGCACCGCGTCCGGCTGGTAGACGTCGAAGGCGTCGGCGTCGAGGGCGGCGAGGGTTTCGGCGAACGTCCGGGTCATCTCGCCGCCGGCGATCCTGATCCCCGGAGCGGAGGCGCGCAGCGCGGCAAGGCCCCTCAGGTCCGTGCCGGCGAGCGGCTCCTCCAGCCAGAGCACGTCGAGCTCGGCAAGACGGGCGGCGATCCGCCGGGCGCCCACGAAGTCCAACGACACCGACACGTCGCCGGCCATCCGCCAGCCCTGGTTGATGTCGACCATGATCGCCATCGTGTCGCCGACGGCGGCCCGGGTCGCCGCGACGGCCGCGATCCCCTCCTCGAGTCGCCGCGGGTCGACCCGGATCTTGACCGCCCGGAACCCCTCATCGCGAAGGCGAAGCGTCGCCTCGGCACGCGCCGCCGCCGGCAGGAGCATCCCGCACGACGCATACGCCGGGATCCCGTCCGCGGCCCCGCCGAACAGCGTCGCGACCGGCAAGCCCGCGACCTGGCCGGCGATGTCCCAGAGCGCGACCTCGAGCGGCCAGTACCGGCCGGCGTGGAAGTCGATCGTCTCGAGTGCCCGGACGTGTCGAGCGATCGCGAGCGGGTCCTGCCCGACGAACAGGTGCTCGAACACCGCGAACCCGTCCATCGTGTCGCCCGATCCGATCCCGACAATGCCCTCGTCGGTCTCGACCCGGACGATCGTCACCGGGAACACGGTTCGCGGGACGGGGTCCCACGCGGCCGGGAACGGCGGGTCGAGCGGCACCCTCAGCCGTTCGATCCGGATGGCGGAGATCCTCATGTGGGAGGCAGTATCGCTGACGATCCGCGATGCGGTACTGTCGGCGCTCACCCGCGAAACCACGTCCGACCCGCCCGCCAGG
>DATAIW010000064.1:0-4358 GCA_036262455.1 Candidatus Limnocylindrales bacterium
CTGACCCCGAGCCGGGTTGCGCACTCGGTCGTGAAGTCGAGGCCGTCGAGCCGGCCGTGGTTGACGAACCGGTACGAGACGCTGAGACCGTCGGCGCTGACGGTGAAGGTGTCGCCGCCCTCGAGCCTGAAGCCCGCGACGTGGAGCGGGCGATTGGCCCGGATCGTGCCGCTGAACCCGGCGGCGTAGGTCCCCGGGTGGGTCACACGGAGGTGCCAACCGGTCGCGTCATGCCAGAGATGGTCGCCGGCCGCCGATCCCGCCAGCAGAACCGGCGCTCCCTGGACCGCGTACGGCCAGGCGCCCCCCGCGCAGGCGGTGGCGGTGGCACCATCCGTGGCTGTCGACGTCGGTGTCGCCGCGAGCGCGCCGCTGGGCGCGATGAGGGCGACCGACAGAGCGCTCGCCCCGAGGAGGAGGCCTGCCAGACGGCGGAGTCGGAGGCGGTGGGTCATGGTTCGATCTCCCGCTGTGTCTCGCCCGTTCGTTCGGGCTCATCGCGGTCGACCGTAGTCCTGCACCGGGAGGCGTGCCGCCGTTCGATGGGCGTCAACGGTAAGGAGCGGGTAAGACGGACCGACCGCCACGGCCCGCGCTGGGACGGACGCGGCGGCCGTCCCGCTCCGCGGTCGTCGTTGTACGCTCATGGCCTTCCGACCGCATCTGTCACGTTCGAGTGAGGGACGACATGGCGCGCAACGTTCGAGGCGCACTCCTCCAGGCGACCTGGACCGGCGACAAGGAATCGATGATCCAGAAGCACGAGCAGGCGGCCCACGACGCGAGCAGGCAAGGCGCCCAGGTCATGCTCTTCCAGGAGCTGTTCTACGGTCCCTACTTCTGCCAGGTCCAGGATCCCCAGTACTACAGCTACACCGAGCTGATCCCGGACGGCCCGACGACGAAGCGGATGGAGGACCTCGCGAAGCAGACGGGGATGGTCCTCGTCGTGCCGATGTACGAGGAGGATGAGAAGGCGTCGGGGATCTACTACAACACCGCCGCGGTCATCGATGCTGACGGCAAGTACCTCGGCAAGTACCGCAAGACCCACATTCCCCACGTCAAGGGCTTCTGGGAGAAGTTCTATTTCCGACCGGGCAACATGGGCTATCCGGTGTTCGAGACGGCGGTCGGCAAGGTCGGGGTCTACATCTGCTACGACCGTCACTTCCCGGAGGGCGCCCGGGCGCTCGGGCTCAACGGCGCCGAGATGGTCTTCATCCCGAGTGCGACGTCGCGCGGCCTGTCGGAATACCTGTGGCGGATCGAGCAGGTCAGCCACGCGGTCGCCAACGGCTACTACGTCGGGACGATCAATCGCGTCGGGATCGAGAAGGACTACGGCGACGACGACTTCTACGGCCAGAGCTACTTCGTCAACCCACGCGGGCAGTTCATCGGCGAGCTCGGCTCGGCTTACGACGAGGAGCTGATCGTCCGCGACATGGACCTCGACCTGATCACCGAGGTCCGCCAGACCTGGCAGTTCTACCGGGACCGTCGGCCCGACGCGTACAACGACCTGGTCAGGCCTTAGCGCAGGCACCACCCGAGGCGCCGAGATGGACTTCGGATTCACGCTCAAGCCCGACAGCTCCATCGAGCGGACGATTGCCCTGACCCGCCAGGCGGAGTCGGCCGGGTTCGTCGCCGGCTGGCTCTTCGACTCGCACGTCCTGTGGCGCGATCCGTACCCGCTCCTGACGCTCATGGCCCAGGCCACCGAGCGGATGCGCCTCGGGACCTGCGTGACGAACCCGGGCACGCGCGAACCGAGCGTCACGGCCTCCACCCTGGCCACCCTCGACGAGCTCAGCGGCGGCCGGATGGACCTCGGCATCGGGCGCGGCGACTCGGCCCGGCGGATCCTCGGCAAGCCGCCGACGACGATGGCGACCCTCGAGGAGGCGATCCGGGTGATCCGGGCGCTCGTCGCCGGCGAGACGATCGCGTACGAGGGCACGGATCTCCATTTCCCGTGGACGAGCGGCTGGGAGCTGCCGGTCTGGGTCGCCGGCTACGGACCGATGGCCCTCGCGCTGACCGGTCGGGTCGCCGACGGGGTGATCCTCCAGCTCGCCGACCCGGACCTGATCGCGTGGTTCGTCGGCCAGGTCCGCGAGGCGGAGGCGGCCGCCGGCCGGCCGGTGGGCTCGGTCCGGATCCAGGCCGCCGCCCCGGCCCACGTCGGCGAGCTCGACGGCTGCCGCAAGCGGACGCGCTGGTTCCCGGCCCTTGTCAGCAACCACGTCGTCGACCTGGTCAACAAGTACCCGCGCGAACAGCTCCCCGAGGCGCTCACCGGCTACATCCACGACCGCGAGGGCTACGACTACCTCCACCACGCCGAGGTCGGCTCGTCGAACGCGGGCTTCGTCGGCGACGAGGTCACGGATCGCTTCTGCGTCCTCGGCTCGGTCGACGATCACCTGGCCAAGCTCCATCGCCTGGCCGAGGTCGGTGTCGACCAGTTCAACATCTACCTGATGAACGGCGACGAGGAAGACGTCCTCGAGGTCTACGGCCGGGAGGTCATTCCAGCGATGGGTGGCTGACCCGGACGCGACCGGATCCCTGACCCCCGGTGCGCCAACGCACCGAGCCGGCCTGACCGGGTTCGGTCTGGTGCAGTTGCAGGAGGGTCCCTGGCCGGATTGGGGGACTGGCGGAAGCGTTCCCGGCCGGTCACGATCGACGAGCCCCAAGTCACACCGCCGGAGGACCCAGCCCGTGTCTCGCCTGTCGCTCACGCTCCACCGCCACGATCCGTACTGGGACATGGACGGAGCCGGCGCCCGGCATCAGCGGACGAAGCAACGCGTCGTCCGCATCGCCATCTGGTTCACGCTCGTCGCGGCGCTCGCCTATGTCGCGACGCGTCTGCCGGCGGTGGATCCCGACTATCTCATCAGCGGTGCCGGCCGGCCGATCCTGGCGGGTGCCCTCCTGACGCTCCTCGGAGCTGCCGCGCTTCTCGCCCTCGCCCACGTCCGGCACGTCAGCCGCGACTGAGCTCCCACCGAGCGGACCCGCGCGGGGCGCGGCGCCGCCCAGATGGCATGTCCCGGGCCGAGTCCTTGCGTCGGAGTCAACGCGACGGCGCTTCGTTGTGCCTGAGCAACACGTCGGGCCGAGCGCGGCCCGCCGATTCGGTGTAACCCCGCACCGTAATCGCGTCCCTCGACCTGCCCGAGGTCCAGTCGAGTGCGGTCCGGACGGGTCGATAGCCCGCCCGTCACCCTCGACAACGGGACCCCTGCCGAGACGACACTGGCGCCCGAGAGCGCAGTGTCACCGGAGGGACCTGTCGTGCGATTGATCGCTGCCCACGGCCGCGGCCCGATGTTCCGCAGGGACGGACGCCCGCGCGACCGCATCGCCCGTGGCGCGATCGGGATCGGCCTGATCGGGCTGATCGGGCTGCTCGGCTCGGTCGGCGTCGGGACGGTGGTGGCGGCGACGACCGTCAACCTCGACCAGTGGGCGAGCACCGACCTGGCGTGGCAGAACGGCAACCTCAACGGCAACAACTCGCGCTACCCCGAGGGCGGCATCGTTCCATTCCGGCTGGCCGTGGAGGGGTTGACCGTCGGCGAGCACGTGATCCACATCAACTACGACGTCACCGCGGGCGGCCACAAGGCCTACGACTTCCTCGCGACCTGGAACGTCACGAACGCCTCCGGCAAGGCCTGCGCGGCGTCCGGTGGCGGGATCTCATCGATGTGCCCGAGCCTGCCGGCTTCCTCGTCCGCCGCGTTGCCCAACGATCCGTTCGTGATGGACGGCCTGTCGGTGCACGGGGCGCAGGTCTACTCCGGCGCACCGCGGCGGCTGACCATCTGGGGCGGGACGATCGTGTCGATCTCGGCACCGACCCACAGCGGCCCGACGAGCGGCAACAGCAGCGGCGACATCCTCGTCCGGTTCCGGGCGACCGGCAGGGCCGTGCTCCTCGCGTGGGGCGGGCATCTCGGCCAGTCGGCCTACTGGAACCGGCTCAACGGGGGACCGAGCGACGGCGCCGGCATGGTGTCCGGCTCGCCCTGGCACATGCGCACCCTCCAGCTCGATGGCTCCGGCAACAAGAACCAGGATCGCTCGATCTCGCCGAGCGCGATCGTCGGCGAGCTGCCCCCGTTCGCCCTCGCGCCGCCAACCCCGACGCCCAGGCCGACCGCACCGCCGGCCGCTCCCGGGCGCACACCGGGCAACGGCGGCGGCGGCGCAGGGCGGGCAGGAGCGCGATGAGGCCGAGGCCCGTCGTCGCCAGGATCGCCGCTAGACCGCCGTCGCCCGAACGACCAGGGGACGGAAGCGGGTTCGTCGACGTCGGTGGGATCGTGATCCGCGGG
>DATAIW010000065.1:0-2794 GCA_036262455.1 Candidatus Limnocylindrales bacterium
TAGATGTACCGCCGCGCGGCACGATGGGGACGGTCGGTCGGGGATGCGGCGGTCGTGGCCATCGGGCGGCTCCTCGGGTCATGTGGCGTCGCCCGTGGGCGGCGCACGGAGACGGTTCGTTGCAGATGGCAATTGTACCCACCGGCTCCGACCGGCTCGGGTTGCGGATCGGTGGCGGTCGCTGCCGGGAACTTCCGCGCCGCGCCGGTCGGTCGGTTCGGCCCGAAGTTGATGACGCCGACGCCAGCCAATGGGTCCATACTCGAAGCCGACACGTATCGCGAGGGGATCGATCGTGGAGACGGCGCTGGGCGAGGGCGTGGATCGGGCGCTGCGCACGGGCGAGGGCCCGGAAGTCGCGCGATGCGCATGACCCGGCTCCTTCGACGCCGCGTGCTCGCGGTCGGGCTCGGCAGCGCGGTCCTCATCGGCCTCGGCGCACCGGCGGGTCAACCGGCCTCGGCCGCGACCTATCCATCATGGTGTCGCTACTCGAGCAGGCCGGTCGACCGCGCGGCGGAGCTGCTCGCGAACCGCTACCTCTTGTCGCCGCACCGGATCGTGACCCTGCCGGCCGACCCGACATGGCGCGAGAACCCGCTCCACGACGCCAACTGGCAGTTCCAGTACCAGGCCATGCGCTACGTCCTGGACCTGTTCGCCGCCTGGAACAGCACCGGCGTCGATGCCTACCGGGCCCGCGCCCTGTTCCTGCTCCACGACTGGTACGTCAGCAACCCCCGGGCGAACCCTCGGTCGGCCTACAGCTGGAACGATGCCTCGACCGCGTTCCGGGCCGTGGTGTACGCCTGCGCCGCGGACCTGACGCCCATGACGACGTGGTTGCGGAACGCGCTCCTCCTGCACGGCCGGACCCTCGCCGATCCGGCGTTCTATGTCGGGATCGGGAACCACGCGCTCAGCCAATCGATCGGGCTGCTCGAGGTCGGACGGGTCCTCGGTCGACGCGACTGGATGACGCTCGCGCGGGACCGGCTCAACCGCCTCGTGCTCTCGAGCGTCGACGCCCAGGGCGTCACGAACGAGCAGGCTGCCTTCTACCAGACCTACAACTACGTCCATTACCGGCTCGCCCGGAGCCGGCTGCTCGCCGTGGGCCTGTCGCCGGGCTCGGGCTTCGCCCGCGTCGATCTCATGCCCCGGTTCCTGGCCCAGACCGCGCTGCCGAACGGCGAGTACGAGATGATCGGCGACACGGAGGCGGTCGCGATCCCCTCGTACCCGGGCACCTGGACCGAGTTCATCGCGACGAAGGGCGCGAGCGGGCCGACGCCACCGCTCGTTGCCGCCTATGCCGACGGATACCAGTTCGCGCGCACCGGCTGGGGCACGAACCGGGCATTCGCCGACGAGACCTCGATCGCGATCCGCTGGGGCCCCGCGCCGCGCACGGCGCATGGGCACCCGGACGGCACCTCCGTCACGCTCTATGCGTGGGGGTCCCGGCTCCTCGTCGGGCCCGGCAAGTACACGTTCAACAGCGGAAGCTGGCGCTCGTTCTTCACGAGCCGGCGGGCGAACAGCGTCGTCACGGTCGACGGGCTGAGCTGGAACCGGGCTGCCAGCACGACCCGGGAGGGCCGGGTCGTCACGTCGACGCTCGTCGACGTCCGACTCAAGACGCAAGGGTTCGCCGGCGTCACCCAGACGCGGCGGATCACGTGGTCGCGGCGACTCGGCTACATGCTCGTCGACGATCGGGCCCAGTCGCTCGTCCGGCACACGTACCGCCAGCTGTGGCACCTCGTGAACGGCGCGAATCCTCGCATCGGGGTCTCGACGGTCTGGACGCAGCGGCCCCGCGGGAACGTGCTGATCCGGCAGCTGACCGGTTCGCCGACGCTGCGCGTCGTCACCGGCGCGACCGACCCGATCCAGGGCTGGATCTCGTATCGCTACGGGCAGAGGGTCGCCGCGCCGGTCGTCCAGGCGATCCGGACCGGGACCTCGGTCCGCTATCTGACCCTGATCGCCCCGTCCGAGGGTGCTCCCGATGCCCGGGTCACGAACCTGAGGCTGACGGCGGGCGGATACGCGGTGACGATCACGATCGGCGGCCGATCCGAGCGCGTGATCGCGAGCGGCTCGGCGGTGTCGATCACCCCCCTCAACTGACCGGCGCCGGCCCGGAGCTCGGGGCGGAGGCGACCGATGCCCGGGTACCATCGTGGTCGTCCAGCCAAGCCCGAGGCCACCATCCGCCATGACCGACGATCCCGGCGACAGCCGCCTCATCGACCCGTCCGCCCCGCAGTACAACGCGACCCTCGTCCGGCGCGTCGACGAGACCGACGACCTCGCCTATGTCTGGGTGAAGTTCGACGGCGATCCGACCCCGTTCGAGCCGGGCCAGTACATGACGATCGGCGTCGTCGCGGACGGGAAGCTGTGGCAGCGGCCGTACTCCGTCGCCTCGGCGCCCCGGGTCGCGGGTGACGAAGGCTACGAGTTCTATGTCCGCCTCGTCCCGATCGAGCGGTTCACCTCGCTGTTGTGGCGGCTGCCGATCGGCCACGGGATGCGGATGATCGGGCCGAAAGGCAAGTTCCTCCTCGAGCCCGAGGACGATCGGACGCACGTCTACGTCTCGACCGGGACGGGCGTCGCGCCGTTCATCGCGATGGTCCGCGAGACGATGGCCGCCGGGTCGCCGCGCCGGACGATCGTCCTCCATGGCTGCTCGTTCGAGGACGAGCTCGGGTACCGTCCGATACTCGAGGGCTGGGAGCAGGACGGCACGTATCCGCTGGCCTACATCCCGACGATCTCCCGC
>DATAIW010000066.1:0-1743 GCA_036262455.1 Candidatus Limnocylindrales bacterium
ACATCCGTCTGGCCGGTCCCGCGACCGGGAGCGCAACTTTTCGGGGGGCCGGGACGTCGATGCTGCGACCGCAAGTCGTTCCCCTACCTGGAGTCCCCGTGACCCGCCACGCGCCACGCCGGATCCTTCGCCTCGTCGCTGGGCTCGGGTCGGACGGCATTGCCCGCCTCCGCAACGGCCTCGCCGACCTGTTCACGGTCGCGCCGGCCGGACGCGACGAGCTGCTGGCGGCATTCGCAGGCACGGCACACGGCCGCGGTGGCGACGGCCGGTTCGGGCTCTGGATGCGTGACGGCGGCGCGTTGCTGACCGCTCGGCGGGCCGCGTTCGAGCCCTTCCTCCCGGGCGGCGGGCGGGCGCTGCGCGGGCTCGACGTCGTCCTGCTCGGCGTGGCCCTCGAACGGCTGGCCGGGATCGATCCAGGTGCGGTCGCGACCGGCGGGCAGGTGTCCTTCACCAAGTCGGCCGCCGACGCGCTCGATGCGGTGGACACGAGCCGCGACGGAATCGACGCCGCGTTCCTGCTCGAGCCGACGCCGGTCGCGTCGATCGCCGCCGTCGCGGCCGACGGCGATGTCATGCCCCAGAAGTCGACCTACTTCTATCCGAAGGCCCTGACCGGCCTCGTCATCAACCCGCTCGAATGGTGAACCGACCGATGGATGTCAGCGCAACCCCGGGCCGCCAGCGATGACCGAATCGACGCCGGAGCACATCCTCGCCCGGGCCCAGGTCCCGTCGGCCAACGGCCGGCCGATCCGCAAGGACGAGATCGAGCTCCATGATCGCGGCATCTACATCGAATCGTGGCTTCCGGAGCGGCGATCCCGGCGGAAGCCCCTCCTGTTCGTCCACGGCGAGCTGGCCGGCTCATGGATCTGGGAGCGGTTCCTCGGCTACTTCGCATCGCGCGGCTGGGAGGGTCATGCCCTCAACCTGCAGAACCATTTCTGGTCCCGGACGGTCGATCCGACCCAGCTGACGTTCGACTCGTACGTCGAGGATGTCGTCGTCAGCCTCAACCGGCTCGGACCGACGACCGTCGTGATCGGCCACGGGTTGGGCGGACTGCTGGCCCTCAAGGCAGCCGAGCGCGCCCCGGTCGGCGGACTCGTCTTTCTCTCGCCCGAGCCGCCGTCTGCCCTCCGGGATGCTGCAGCCGTGCATCAGCTGCGCGACGTCCCCGACGTCTACGGCCGGGCGCGGATCGGCTGGTCGACGCTGCCCGAGAAGCTCCAGCGCGATCACCGCGACCTCACGATCGGCGATGTCCTGCGGATCCAGCACCTCCTCGGGCAGAAGCCGCACGAGAGCGGTCGCGCCCGACGATCGGTCCTGGCGGGGATCGCCGTCGATCCGCGCCACGTTGCCGAGATCCCGCGTCTCGTGATCGGGGCCGGCCTCGACACCGTGGTCCCGGAGCCGACGTCGGAGCGGTTCGCGGCCTGGCTCGGCGCCGAGTACGAGCCGTTCGGGGCACATTCGCACTACGGCTTGATCGTCGGCGAGCAGAGCCACCAGCAGGTCGCCGACGCCATCCGCGGGTTTCTCGAGGCGCACCGCCTCTGAAGCAGCGTGGGTCCGCCGCGGCGGGTGGCGACGATCGCGGTCCGTTGCTATCATCCCGATCCGGCCGCGACATCGATCCGTCGCCGCCGTTCGGAGCCGCATTCGTCTAGAGGCCCAGGACACCGCCCTCTCAAGGCGGAGATCACCGGTTCGAATCCGGTATGCGGTACCACC
>DATAIW010000067.1:0-7355 GCA_036262455.1 Candidatus Limnocylindrales bacterium
TGGGTACAATTGCCATCTGCAACGAACCGTCTCCGTGCGCCGCCCACGGGCGACGCCACATGACCCGAGGAGCCGCCCGATGGCCACGACCGCCGCATCCCCGACCGACCGTCCCCATCGTGCCGCGCGGCGGTACATCTACGCCTGGGGCGAGGGCACGGCCGAGGGCAACGGCGGCATGAAGGATCTCCTCGGTGGCAAGGGCGCGGGTCTCGCCGAGATGACGATCGCGGGGCTGCCGACACCCCCGGGTTTCACGATCACCACTGAAGCCTGCAATGACTACTTCGCGGCCGGCGAGCAGCTCCCCGACGGTCTCTGGGAGGACGTCCTCGACGCGATGCGCGAGGTCGAGCGCCGGTCCGGCAAGGGATTCGGCGACGCCGCGAACCCGCTCCTCGTCAGCGTCCGCTCCGGCGCCAAGTTCTCGATGCCTGGGATGATGGACACCGTCCTCAATCTGGGCCTCAACGAGGAGACGCTCCAGGGACTGGTCGCTCTGACCGGCAACGAACGGTTTGGCTGGGACGCCTATCGGCGGTTCATCGAGGGGTTTGGCCGGATCGTGATGGGAGTCGAAGGCGATCGCTTCAACGAGCGCCTCGACGCTCGCAAGGAACGGCATGGCGCTGACGCCAAGGACACCGATCTCGACGTCGCCGATCTGAAGACCCTGGTCGATGAGTACAAGTCGATCGTCCGCGAGGATACGGGTCGCGACTTCCCGACCGACCCGAACGAACAACTCGACCTCGCGATCAAGGCGGTCTTCGCATCGTGGTTCGGCAAGCGGGCAAACGACTACCGCAACAGCCAGAAGATCGCCCACAACCTCGGGACCGCGGTCAACATCGTCTCCATGGTCTACGGGAACATGGGCGACGATTCCGGGACCGGCGTCGCGTTCACCCGGAACACGATCGACGGCCGGCGCGAGCTGCAGGGCGAGTTCCTGCCGAACGCCCAGGGCGAAGACGTCGTTGCCGGCATCCGGACGCCCATCGAGATCGCCGAGATGAAGAACCGCTGGCCCGAGGTCTATGCCGAATTCGATCGGATCGGCCAACGGCTGGAGAACCACTATCGCGACGTCCAGGACATGGAATTCACGATCGAGCGCGGCAAGCTGTACATGCTCCAGACCCGCTCGGCCAAGCGTACCGCGGCGTCTGCCGTGAAAGTCGCCGTCGACATGGTCGCGGAAGGCATGATCACGAAGGAAGAGGCCGTCGGCCGGATCGAGACCGCCCAGGTCGACCAGCTCCTCCGAGCCCAGTTCGACCCGAAGGCGCGCACGAGCGCCCAGCGCATCGCCAAGGGCCTCAACGCCTCGCCCGGGGCCGCGGTCGGCAAAGCGGTCTTCGATGCCGACGTCGCCGTCGAGTGGGTCGGTCGCGGCGAGAAGGTCGTCCTCGTCCGGGTGGAGACCTCGCCAGACGACTTCCACGGTATGGCCGTCGCCCAGGGGATCCTGACCGCCCGCGGTGGCGCCACCTCGCACGCCGCGGTCGTCGCCCGCCAGATCGGCAAGCCCTGCGTCGCGGGCTGCGCCGAGCTGCTCGTCGACTACGGCTCGAAGACCGCACGCTCCTCCGACAGCGGCCTGAGCTTCGGCGAGGGCGACTGGATCAGTGTCGACGGCTCGACCGGCGAGGTCTTCGTCGGCGCCATCCCGACCGTCGAGGCCCGGTTCGAGGACCAGCCCGAGCTGCAAACGATCCTCGGCTGGGCCGACGGCTTCAGCCGGATGGCGGTCTGGACCAACGCCGACAAGCCTGAGGAAGCCGCCCAGGCCCGGAGCTACGGCGCCCGCGGCATCGGCCTCTGCCGGACCGAGCACATGTTCCGCGAGGGCGAGCGCCTTGACATCGTCCGCGGCGCGATCCTGGTCGCCGGGGTCGCGACCCGGGCCAAGGCCCGTCGCGACGCGAAGGCGGCCGCCGAGGCGAAGGCGGCCAAGGGCGATGACATCAGCACCGATGAGAAGACCGCCCGAGCCGTGGAACTGACTGCCGACGAACAGGAGGCGATTGCGACCTTCGACGCGGCGATGGCCAAGCTCGAGGTCCTCCAGCAGGGCGACTTCGAAGGCATCTTCAAGGCGATGGACGGCCTCCCGGTTGTCGTCCGCCTGATCGACCCGCCGCTCCACGAGTTCCTGCCGAACCTCGAGGAGCAGCTCGTCAAGGTGACCCGAGCGGAGATGGACGGCGGCGCGTCGGATGAGGACAAGGAGCTCCTCGCGACGATCCGCTCGCTCCACGAGCAGAACCCGATGCTCGGGCTGCGCGGCTGCCGCCTCGGGCTGATGATCCCGGACTTCGTGAAGATCCAGACGCGGGCGATCCTCAATGCCGAGATCGCCGTCAAGAAGGGCGGCGGCCACCCGATCGCCAAGATCATGATCCCGCTCGTCGGCCACGTGAACGAGCTGGCCTTCACCCGGGCGCTGCTCGAGAAGGAAGCCAGCGCGGTCCGCGAGGCGGCAGGCGGGGTCGAGGTCGACTACAAGTTCGGGACGATGATCGAGGTCCCGCGCGGGGCCCTCACCGCCGACGAGATCGCGACGGAGGCCGACTTCTTCAGCTTCGGCACGAACGACCTCACCCAGATGACGTTCGGCTTCAGCCGCGACGACGCCGAGGGTGGCTTTCTCCTGAAGTACGTCGAGGATGGGATCCTGCCGGTCAACCCGTTCCAGACGCTCGACGACGCGGTCGCGGGGCTGATGAAGACCGCGGTCGACAAGGGCCGCTCGACGAAGCCCGGCCTCGAGCTGGGGATCTGCGGCGAGCACGGCGGCGACCCGGATTCGATCCACAAGTGCGAGAAGATCGGGCTGGACTACGTGTCCTGCTCGCCGTTCCGTGTCCCGGTCGCCCGCCTGGCTGCGGCCCAGGCGGCGATGGCCGGTGCAGCCGAGCGGGACAAGTAGTCGAACGGTCTCCGGTGCGCCGGGCGGTCGCGACCGGATCGTGGCGGCTGACCATCGTCGGACTCCTGGCGATGGCGCTCCGCTGCGCGGCGGTCGTCGCGGCGTCGCTCAACGCCTGAGCCCTCAGTACGAGCCGGCGTCCGCGAGCACCTCGTCCTCGGGCAGGTACGGGACGTAGTCCGGCCACCACATCGCCCGGTCGACGGCCGCGTCGACGTCCTCGTCGCTCGTCTGATCGCAGCCCGCGATCCCGAGCCGGACCACGGTCCGGGCGACCGCCGTGGCGATGGCCCGCGTGACCGAGCGCAGCTCCGAGACCGATGGGTAGATCACCCCGGCCGCGAGCCGCTCGTTCGACACGCAGGTCGCGAGCGTCCGGGCGGCAATGAGGAACAGCTCGTCGGGCATCCTCGCCGCCTCGGCGACGATCGCCCCGAGCCCCAGTCCCGGGAACACGAAGACGTTGTTCGCCTGGCCGATCTCGACTCGCCGGCCGTCGTACTCGACGGCGGCGAAGGGCGACCCGGTCGCGACGATCGCCCGGCCACCCGACCAGCGGAAGATGTCGGCCGGAATCGCCTCGGTGGCCGTCGTCGGGTTGGACAGCGGCATGACGATCGGCCGCTCGACCCCGGCGGCGACGTCGGAGATCAGGGCCTCATCGAACGTACCCGGCGTTCCGGTCGCCCCGAGCAGGATCGTCGGCCGGAGGGCGCGGACCGTGGCGTCGAGCGTCGGCGTCGTCGAGAAGTCGCCGAACCCCTCCGCGGTCAGTCGGGCGAAGGGTCGGGCCACCTCGCGCTTGTCGTCGTCGAGATCCGCCCGGCCGTCGTGGACGAGGCCGTGGGTGTCGACCATCGCGATCGCCACGGTCACCTCGTCGGGTGTCGCCCCGTCCTCGATCATCGCCAGGCGCAGCAGCCGGGCGATCCCGATCCCCGCCGCACCGGCGCCAGCGATCACGACCCGCTGGTCGACGAGTCGGCCGCCCAGCGAGCGGACGGCGGCGAGGATCCCGCCGAGGACGACCGCGGCCGTGCCCTGGATGTCGTCGTTGAACGAGCAGAACCGGTCGCGATAACGGTCGAGGATCCGGAGCGCGTTGTGCTGCTTGAAGTCCTCCCACTGGATGACGCAGTCGGGCCATGTGGTCTCGACCCCGGCGACGAACGCCTCCACGAGCGCGTCGTACTCGGCGCCACGGAGGCGCGGCCCCCGATGGCCGAGATACAGCGGGTCGGCGAGGAGGAGCGGGTTGTCCGTCCCGACGTCGAGCGAGACCGGCAGGGTCAGCGCCGGATGGATCCCGGACGCGGCGGTGTAGAGCGCCAGCTTGCCGATCGGGATGGCCATCCCGCCTGCGCCCTGGTCACCAAGCCCGAGGATCCGCTCGTTGTCGGTCACGACGATCAACCGGACGTCGTCGTAGGGGCTGTTCCGGAGCAGGTCCGGGATCCGGTCGATGTCCGCCGGGGTGATCCACAGACCCCGGGTGCGGCGGATGATGTGGCTGAATTCCTGGCAGGCGCGTCCGACCGTGGGGGTGTAGACGATCGGGAGGAACTCCTCGGCGTGCTCGGTGAGGAGCCGGTAGTACAGCGTCGCGTTGCGGTCCTGGAGCGCGGCCAGCCCGATGTAGCGTTCGAGCGGGTCCGCCTTGCGCCGCAGGTGCTCAAGCTCGAGCTCGACCTGCTCCTCGATCGTCAGGACCCGATCCGGCAGGAGGCCATCGAGGCCGAACGCCACGCGTTCCGCGGGCGGGAAGGCGAGGTCCTTGGTCAGGAGCCGCGCGCCGAGCAGGGCCGACGAGCGGAGGCCGATCCAGGCCGGGCGCCCCGCCGCGATCTCTTCGAAGGGAGCGGGGAGGGGTCGCACGGTTCGTCGAGTCTAGGCCCGCGCGCGCCGCTCGTCGCGTGACCGATGGCCCGTTCTGACCGGGTCGCTCGGGACGGGCTCGTCCACCTGATCGGGTTTGCCAACCGGCTCGTCCTCACGGGTCGCTGAGCCTGGCGCTCCTGAACCACCGCCGCGGATCCAGTCTGGCCGCGCCGTCGTCGCGCGTCCGACCGACACCGTGATGTCCAGGAAGCACTGTTTCTGGCGGCAGGCCAGCGAACACTGCACGATTCGGGCGATTCCGTCCCGGCGCGATGCCTCACCCACATCGAACGGCCGCGAAGACGCTCCACCGAGCCGATCCACCAGTCTTCACGCCGGAAACGATGCATGTCAGGCATCGCCGCGCGGGCGAGCCGCCTTCGCTCGCGACCGTCAGAACGCGATGATCGAGCGGACGCCGTCGCCGCGGCGCATCGCCGCGAACGCCGCCTCGATCCCGTCGAGGCCGATCCGGGCGGTCACCAGCCGCTCCGCGGGAAGCCGGCCGGCGAGATGGAGCGCCGCGTAACGCGGGAAGTCGACCGCCGGATCGGCCGAGCCGTAGTTCGAGCCGAGGATCCGCCGCCCGCCGTCGACGAACGGGAACGGCTCGAACGACGCCCGCACTCCGAACGGCGTCATCCCGACGAGGACGGCCGTGCCGCCGGTCGGCAGGCAGGCGATCGCGGTCTCGATCGTGGCCGGCAGCCCGATCGCCTCGAAGCAGGTGTCCGGCCCGCCGTCGGTCGCAGCGCGGATCGCGGCCAGGGTCTCGGCGGCGTCGGAGCCGGCCAGGAGACCGTCCGTCGCGCCCACCGCGCGGGCCAGCTCCAGTTTGGCTGCAACCCGATCGACCGCGACGATCCGGCCGGCGCCCGCGAGCGCCGCGCCCATGACGCACGATAGCCCGACCCCGCCGAGCCCGATCACGACGACCGAAGAGCCGGGCTGGACCTCGGCGGTCTTCGTCGCGGCGCCGACGCCCGTGGTGACGCAGCAGCCGATGAGCGCCGCGACCTCGGGCGGCGTGCCGTCAGGCATCGGGATCGCGGCCGCCGCGGGCACGTTCTGGCGGTCGGCGAACGTGCCGATCGCGCAGTACGTGAGGACGTCGCCGCCGCCGGCCGGCCGGTGGAGCGCTGCGGCACCGTCGGGCATCCGGTGGGTGTAGGACGGGCTCTCGGAGCAGCTCCAGACCCGGCCGGCCCGGCAGGCGCGGCAGCGACCGCACGGGATCAGCCAGGCGAGGGCGACGAGGACGCCGGGTTTGAGCCCGGGAAACGCCGCCGCCACGCCCTCGCCGAGCGCCTCGACGACCGCCGAGCCCTCGTGGCCGAGGACGATCGGCCCCTCGCGCTGCCACTCGCCGTCGCGGACGTGGAGGTCCGAGTGGCAGACCCCCGCGGCCGCCATCCTGACGCGGACCTCGCCCGGGCCGGGCGGGTCGAGCAGGAGCGTCTCGATCCGGACGGCGACGCCCGGTCGGTCGACGACGGCGGCGCGGATCTCGACGGGCTCGGCCATGGACGCAGGATCGCACGTCGCAGGGAGCCTGTGGCTGCGTAGACTCTCGGCGTGCCGCACGACGTCCCAGAGGATTGGCGCTCGCCGCTGCCGCCGGGCTTCCGCTGGCCGGACGGCAAGCGCGCGGCGGCGTGCCTGACGTTCGATGTCGACGCGGAGAGCCCGATCCTGTTCGAGCACCCGGAAAGCGCGGCCTGGCTCGACGTCATGACGCACCAGGCGTATGGGGCGCGGACCGGGATCGCTCGGCTGTTGCGGCTCCTCGACCGGCGCCGTGTCCGGGCGACGTTCTTCATCCCCGGCTACAGCGCCGAGCGCTGGCCGGAGATCTGCCGTGCGATCCGCGATGCGGGCCACGAGATCGCCCACCACGGCTATCTCCACGAGGGTGCGCACGGTGCGACCCCGGCCGACGAGGAGAGCCGCCTGCTGCGCGGCCTGGCGGCGCTCGACGAGGTCCTCGAGATCCGGCCGACGGGTTACCGCGGACCGAACTGGGAGATGACCTACGAGACGCCGGCGCTCCTCGCCCGCCACGGCTTCACCTACGACTCCGGGCTGATGGACGCCGACCACCCGTACCTGCTCGCCACCTCTGCCGAGCCGGGCGCCGCGACGCTCGTCGAGCTGCCGGGCCACTGGGCCCTCGACGATTGGGAGCCGTACAACTACCTGCCCGGGATCACCGGTTCCGGCGTGATCTCGAGCCCGGCCGAGGTCCTCGCCCGCTGGACGCTCGAGCTCGAGGCGCTCGTCGGCGAGGGCGGCCTGTTCATGCTGACCAATCACCCGTTCGTGTCCGGCCGCGCCTCCCGCGCCGTCGCCCTGGAGCGCCTGATCGAGCGGGCCCAGGCGATCGACGGCCTGTGGATCGCGACCGCCGCCGAGATCGCCGCCCACGTCGCGACGCTCGACCTCGCGCCGGTCGTCCACCGCCGGCCGGCGCCCTGGGCTTGAGCCCGGGGAATCGCGCGGGTGCCGCCGACCGGAGCCTGACGATTCCCGTTGCGCGGGCCGG
>DATAIW010000068.1:0-2976 GCA_036262455.1 Candidatus Limnocylindrales bacterium
ACGATTCGATCGCGGACAGGAAGACGGCGAGCGCCGGGGTGGGCGCGGCGCTGCCGCTCATCCGGCGGGGACGGCCTCCGGCAGAGCGAGACCCGCCTCCGACGCCAGGAGGGCGGCCATGTCGGTCCGCTCCCACGGCAGGTCGAGATCCAGCCGGCCGAAGTGACCGTAGGAGGCCGTCTGGCGATAGATCGGCCGGCGGAGATCGAGGGCCGCGATGATCGCCGCCGGACGGAGATCGAAGTGGCGCTCGACGAGGCGTTGGATGTCCTCGTCGTCGAGCTTGCCGGTCCCGAAGGACTCGACCGAGAACGAGATCGGCCGGGCGATCCCGATGCCGTACGCGAGCTCGATCTCGAACCGGTCCGCGAGGCCGGCGGCGACGACGTTCTTGGCGACCCAACGCGCGGCGTATGCCGCCGACCGATCGACCTTCGTCGGATCCTTGCCCGAGAACGCTCCACCGCCATGGCGGGCCATCCCGCCGTAGCTGTCGACGATGATCTTGCGGCCGGTCACGCCGGCGTCGCCCATCGGGCCGCCCGTGACGAAGCGGCCGGTCGGGTTGACGTGCATCACCGGATCCGTCTCGCGGAGGTCGGCGGGAATGCTCGGCAGGATCACCGTGTCGACGATCTCGCTGTGGAGCCGCTCCTGGCTGACGTCCGGATCGTGCTGGGCCGCGAGGACGACCGTGCGAACCCGCTTCGGGATGCCCCGCTCGTATTCGACCGTGACCTGGGTCTTGCCATCCGGGCGGAGGTACGGCAGCTGGCCGGTCTTGCGAACCTCCGCCAGGCGACGGGCCATGCGATGGGCCAGCGCGATCGGAAGCGGCATGAGCTCCGGTGTCTCACGGCAGGCGAACCCGAACATCATCCCCTGGTCGCCGGCGCCGAGCTCGTTGGCGGACTGATCCTCGCGGACCTCGAGCGCCGAATTCACGCCCTGGGCGATGTCCGGCGACTGGCCCTTGACCGAGACGAGCGTGCCGCAGGTCTCGTAGTCGAAGCCATACTCCGCCTTCGTGTAGCCGATGTCGCGAACCGTGTCGCGGACGACGGTCTGGAAGTCGATGTAGGTCGTCGTCGTGATCTCGCCGAGGACGAGCACCAGGCCCGTCGTGGTCGCGGTCTCACAGGCGACCCGGGCGTAGGGGTCGTCGCCGATGATCGCATCAAGGATCGCATCCGAGATCTGGTCGCACATCTTGTCGGGGTGTCCCTCGGTGACCGATTCCGAGGTGAACAGGTAGTGCGATGCGTCGACGATGCTGGTCATGGGGCCCTCTGCTTGGATTGCCCGCCAGCGTATCACCGGATCGGGATCCGGCTCCCGGGCTAGACTCCCGGAGTGGATCCAGCGATCGACCCGGGTGCCCATGTCGAGGACGGTCCACGACCCGACCCCGCGGTCCTGGACGCGGCCGGACTCGACGCCGCCGGCCTCGACGCGGCCGATCCGCTCGCCTCGTTCCGGCGGCGGTTCGTCATGCCCGATCCCGATCTCGTCTACCTCGACGGCAACTCGCTCGGGCGTCCACCGCTCCGGGCCATCGAACGGGTCTCGCGGGTCGTCAGCGAGGAATGGGCGGGCGAGCTGATCCGCGGCTGGGACCACTGGCTTGCGGCACCGCGTCGGGTCGGCGACCTCCTCGGGACGGGGCTCCTCGGGGCACGGCCGGACGAAGTCGCGATCTGCGACTCGACCACGGTCGACTTCTTCCGGCTCGCCAGCGCGGCCCTCGACGCACGGCCCGGCCGGCAGATCATCGTGACGGATCGGGCGAACTTCCCGACCGACCGCTACGTCCTCGAAGGCCTCGCCCGCGACCGCGACCGCGAGATCGCCTGGCTCGACCCGGACCCGATCGACGGCCCATCAGCAGATGAGGTCGCCGCCGTCCTCGCTGCCCACCCGGGCGACATTGCCCTCGTGACGCTGAGCCACGTCAACTACCGCTCCGCGGCCATCGCCGACCTGCCGGCGATCACCGACCTCGCCCATGGCGCCGGCGCGCTGGTCCTGTGGGACCTCTCGCACTCCGCGGGTTCGGTACCGGTCGGGCTCGCCGAGCACGGCGTCGATCTGGCGGTCGGCTGCACGTACAAGTACCTCAACGGCGGTCCGGGCGCACCCGCCTGGCTGTACGTCCGGACGGACCTCCAGGAAGAGCTCCGTAACCCGATCCAGGGCTGGTTCGGCCAGACTGACCAGTTCGAGATGGGCCAGGGCTTCCGGCCGATGGCCGGGATCGGCGGCTGGCTCACGGGAACGCCCGGCGTCATCGGCCTGGCGGCAGCCGAGGAGGGAATCCGCGTCTCGGTCGAGGCCGGGATCGACGCGATCCGGGCCAAGGGCATCGCCCTGACCGAGTACGCGATCGCCCTCCACGACGAATGGCTGGCGCCGCTCGGGTTCACCCTCGGCAGCCCGCGAGCTGCCGCCCGGCGCGGCTCCCACGTGTCCGTTCGCCGGGCAGACGCGCGCCAACTGACGCGAGGACTGATCGAAGCCGGCGTCCTGCCCGATTTCCGCGCGCCGGATTCGATCCGGCTGGGCCTCTCGCCGCTGACCACGAGCTTCACCGATGTCGCTCGCGGGATCGCCGTCCTCGCCCGGCTCGCCGGCAGCCGGCCCGCGAGCGCCTGAGCCCGGGCGCCCATCCGGATGTCCGGGCCGCGCGCCGACGATTCGTTCGAGATCCCGATCGAGCGCCTGGCCGAAGGCCGCGGCCAGCGTCGCCGGGCGGCGATCGCGGTCGCGTCCCTCGCGATCGTGGTGGGCGGCGCGATCGGCCTGGCTCGGCTGGCTGAATCCAGGGCGACCCAGATCATCCTCGTTGACCTGGCTGATCGGACCCGGATCACGGCGATCACGCTTCCGATGAACGGACCGGCATCGATCATCGCGGTGGAGCTGCGGCCATGATCCGCCGCGCGACGAATCAGGCCGGCGTCGCGCGTCGCGGGCCGG
>DATAIW010000069.1:0-6939 GCA_036262455.1 Candidatus Limnocylindrales bacterium
ATCGTGGCCCACGAGATCTCCCGGTCGAGCGCGGCGCGGAGCCGGGCGTCGGTCGCGAAGTCGAGGGCGGAGAAGCTGTCGTCGAAGATGTAGATCCCGGCCTTCTTGACGAGGGCGCGGGCGATCGCCAGGCGCTGCCGCTGGCCACCCGACAGGTTGGTCCCGCCCTGGGTGATGGATGCCTCGAGGCCGCCGTCCATCTCCTCGACGAAGTCCTTCGCCTGGGCGATCTCGAGGGCGTGCCAGAGTTCGTGGTCCGTGGCGTTCTCGTCGCCGAAGCGGAGGTTGCTCGCGACCGTCCCGGCGAACAGGAACGCCTTCTGCGGAATGATCCCGATCCGCTGCCAGAGGTCCTCGAGCCCCATCTCGCGGACGTCGACGCCGTCGACGTGGACCGATCCCATGGAGGCGTCATAGAAGCGGGGGATCAGGTTGATCAGGGTCGACTTGCCACTGCCGGTGCTGCCGACGATCGCCGTCGTCTCGCCCGGCCGGGCGCGGAACGCGATCTCGCGAAGGACCGGTTCCTCGGCCCCCGGATAGCGGAACTCGACGGCGTCGAAGATGACCTCGCCGCGCCGGGCCGGGTCGCTCGGCGTGATCGGCCGCTCCGGCTCGCGGATCAGCGGCTCGGTGTCGAGGACCTCGCGGATCCGGCCGCTCGAGACCGCGGCGCGGGGGATGAGAATGAACATGAAGACCGCCGTCAGGACGGCGAAGAGGATCTGGGCGAGGTACTGCATGAACGCGGTGAGGTTGCCGATCGACAGCCCCCCGTCATTGACCCGCATCGCCCCGAACCAGATGACGGCCACGGTCGAGAGGTTGAAGATCGCGGTCATCGTCGGGATCGTGATCGCGAACAGCCGGGTGACCTGGAGGGAGGTATCGAACAGGTCGCGGCTGGCGGTGTCGAAGCGCTGCTCCTCGTGCGAGGTCCGGACGAACGCGCGGATGACCCGGACGCCGGCCAGCGTCTCGCGCATGACCTGGTTGATCCGGTCGATCTTGAGCTGGACCGCCCGGAAGAGGGGCACGGCCCGCGACATGACCAGGGCGATCACGGCGGCCATGAGCGGCAGAACGATCAGGAGCAGGCCGGACAGGGGGACGTCCGTCCGGAGGGCCATGATCACGCCGCCGACGATCAGGATCGGGGCCGAGATCATGATCGTCAGGCCCATGAAGACGACGAGCTGGACCTGCTGGACGTCGTTCGTGTTGCGGGTGATCAGCGACGCCGGGCCGAAGTGGTTGACCTCGACCTGGGAGAACGTCTCGACCTTCGTGAAGATGGCGCTGCGGACGTCGCGCCCGAAGCCCATCGCGACCCGCGCGCCCCAGTACACCCCGATGACGGCGGTGATCGCGAGGAGCCCGGTGACGAGCAGCATGAGGGCGCCCGTCCGGATGATGTAGTCGTTGTCCCCCAGGACCACGCCGTTGTTGATGATGTCGGCGTTGAGATCGGGCAGGTACAGGTTGCCGATCGCCTGGACCAGGAGGAGGCCCATCACCAGGAGCAGTCGGCCGCGGTACGGGCGGAGATAGGTCCGCAACAGGCCGATCACGTCTCGTCTCCGCTTCCCATCTCGGCGTGGATCGCGAGGCGAGCGGTGCGCATCGCTCGAAGGCCCGTGAGCAGCGCGGCGAGCTCGTCGTCCGTCAGTCGCCCGAAGAGCTTCGTGAGCTGCTCGCGGCGATGCTCGGTCATGTCGCGGAACACGGCGATCCCGGCGGCGGTCGGACTGACGAGGACGACTCGTCGGTCGGCTTCGCCGTGGCTCCGCTCGACGAGGCCGCGTTCCTCCATCCGGCCGACGATCCCGGTCGTGCTAGCGACCGAGACGTCGAGCTCTTCGGCGAGGTGGGACATCGGCAGCGGTCCATCGGCCTCGAGGACGGTCAGAACGTTGAGGTGGATCAGGCTGAGCGAGCCCTTGAGCCAGGATCGGAACGCGCTCATCCGTTCGCGCGGGCTCCACGCGGTCATCTCGTCGACGAGCTCGGCGATCAGGGCGTCTCGGCCGACGTCGACCGGTCGAGAGCTGCCCGGGTCCACCGAGTTATTCAATATCACATGAATAATCTATCCGGACCATAGCGTGGTGTCAATCCGCTCAGCTCCGACGCGGACCGGTGACCCGCGATTCAGGTTGGAAGAACCGGAGCCGCCGCTGGAGCAGGAACGTCTCGCGGTCGATCAAGGTGAGCAGGCCGCGGAGGCGGTCCTCGGTCGTCTCGGCTTCGAGCAGCGCCTGGCGGCGGGGCGATTCGACCTGGAGGATGCCGGCCAGCAGGTGCGAGAGCACGGTCGGATCGTCCGGGATCATGACCCGTCGTCGCCGCGGGGCGTCCGACCCGCTCCCATCGGGCGGAACGGCGGCCCCGGCCGCGTCGAGGTCGCCGGCCGCGGCCACGGATCCGGCAACCGGGTCGTCGTCGGGCTCGGCCTCCAGGTCGTCGAGTCCGGCTTCGGGTTCGTCGCCGGGTTCGTCGCCGGGTTCGTCGTCCTCGGTCTCGATCTCGACCCGGACGTCGATCTCGTCGGCGGTCTCGCCCGATCGCGGCTGGAGCAGTTCGAGGTACGTCACGAACCTCCGCGTCGCCCGCATCGCGAGCTGCTGAGCGACCTGCTCGTCACCGATCGCCTCGTCGAGCAGGTCGACCTCCGCGACAAGGTAGGGCTGCTTGCCGCTCAGGACGTGGCGGATCTCGAAGCGCCGGGTCCCGACGACAAGAAGGTCGTAGCGGCCGTCGTCGTATGACCCGGCGTCCCGGATCTCGGCGATCGTGCCGATCCCGGTGAACGAGATCACGCCCGAGCCAACCTCCCGGCCCTGGCGAATCAGCACCACGCCGAACGGCGACGTCGTCTCGAGGCAGTGGCGGACCATCGCCCGATAGCGATCCTCGAAGACGTGGAGCGGCAGCGCGATGCCCGGACACAGGACCGTGTTCAGCGGGAAGAGGGGCAGTTCCATCCGGCGGTCATCCATGCGACGTCGGGTGGCTCGGGCGATCGAGGCGTGTCCTGCGCAGTCTAGGGTTTCGGCTGGCCGGCAGACACGACGCGCCCCGCTGCCTCCGTCCGCCCGCAACAGCCGCGCGCCCGGCGCGTCCACGCAGTATCACGCCCGATGGCATGGCGTACCGTGGCGACGAGGGATCGATGGACTGGTACCGCTCGAAACAGGCGATCGTGGCCCGGCTCGATGGCGTCGTCGGACGCCTTGCCGAAGCCGGTGTCTCACCCGACGCGGTCACCGTTTCGGCGATCCCGCTGGCAGTCGTTGGTGGCTTGTGCCTCCTGGCCTCGCCCGTTGTGCCCCTCGCCCTCGTCGTCGTCCCGGTCGCGGCCGCTCTGCGGCTGGCGACGAACCTCGTCGACGGAGCCCTGGCCCGAGCGACCGCTCGGACCCACCCCCGGGGCGAGCTGCTCAACGAGCTCTGCGATCGGATCGCCGACCTGGCCCTCCTCGGGCCCGTCGCCTTCCTCCCCGGTGCCCAGCGGGAGACGGTCCTGCTCGGTCTGACCGGCGCGGTGTTCGCCTCGTTCGTCGGGGTCGCATCGCGGGCCGCCGGCGGGGCGCGGCTGTACCGCGGAGTCCTCTCCAAGCCGGGGCGGATGGCGCTCCTCGCCGTGTCCGCCATCGCGGTCCTGATCGTCGGGCCCGGGGCCTGGGGCCCGTTCGGGCCGCTCCTGCTCCTGGGGACGACATTGACCGTGATCGAGCGAACCGTGGTCGCGATCCGGGGCCTGCCATGAACCCATTCCCGTACACCACGATCGTGCTCGGCGGCGGCGTTGCGCTCGGTCTGCTGCTCGCGTCCGGCTGGGCACTCCTTCGTCGGGGGCGCGACGCGCAGCCCGCGACCAAAGGCGGGACCGCGGGCCGAACCGTCCTCGCCCGGGCGGCCAGCTACGCCGGGCTGGCGGCCGTGCTCGGCGTGGCGTCGTGGCTCGGAACGCCGGGGATCGCGATCCTGGCCGTGGCGCTCGGTGCGCTCGGGCTCAGCGAGTGGAGCAACCTCGCCGATCTTCCGGTCCATCACCGGCTGGCCCTGCAGGCAGCCAACGTCGCAATCATCGCGCTCGTCGCGGCGCTCGGCACGCGGGCGGCCGAGTGGATCGTCGGCGGAGCGATCCTCGCCGGCATGGTCTGGCCGGTCCTGCGACCGGACCCGAGCCGGGCGATGCGCGACCTCGGCTTCGCCGCGCTCGGGACGATCCTCCTGCCCGGCATGCTGGCCCATGCGGTCGCACTGGTCGTCGAGCGGGGCGCGCTCGGCGCCGCGACGTTCGTCGCCCTCGCGGTCGCCGTCGCCTTCTCGGACATCGGCGCGTTCCTGGTCGGACGGCGGTTCGGCCGGACGCCGCTCTCGCCCCTGCTGTCGCCGGCGAAGACCCGGGCCGGTATCGTGGGCAACCTGCTCGGCGCGGCTGTCGGCGTCGCCGCGTTCGGGCCGGTCCTCGTCACGGGCTTCGGGATCGGGTTCGCCGTGCTCCTCGTGCCGATCATCGCCCTCGGTGCCGTGTGGGGCGACCTGCTCGAGTCGGCGGCCAAGCGGGAGGCGGGCCAGAAGGACGCCGGACGCTGGCTGCCGGGCTTCGGCGGGATCCTCGATCGGATTGACTCTCTGCTGATCACGCTTCCGCTCGTGTTCTGGTCCCTGCGCCTGGTCGACCTGATCGGGACCGCGCGATGAGCTGGCAGTTCTCGACGCCGGCGGTCATCGCACGGGAGACCACCGCCCGGCTCGTCGGCCCGCTGGTGTCCGCCCTCGTCGGCGGGCCGCGGGTCGTCGGCCGGGAGCGTCTCGACGACCTCGATGGGCCGTTCGTCATCTGCCCCAATCACAGCAGCCACCTCGACGTCTCGACCCTCCGCCTGGCCCTCGGCCGGCGCCACCGGCGACGGCTGGCTGCGGCGGCCGCCGAGGACTACTTCTTCACCGGCCACCGCAGCCGGGCGTTCCTCGCGGCGTGGCTGGGCGGCTTCGCCTTCCGCCGGCGCGGCGCCAACCCCGGGTCCGTCGCCGAGATCGATCGACTGCTCGACGCCGGTTGGAGCGTCCTGCTGTTCCCGGAAGGAACCCGTAGCAGGGACGGCGCGATCGCCCCGTTCAAGCCCGGGATCGGCCTGATCGCGACGCGCACCGGACGGCCGGTGGTCCCGGTCCGGATCGACGGTCTCCACGACGTCCTGGCGCCCGGCCGACGGCTCCCCCACCGCGGCCGGGTCGAGGTCCGGTTCGGTGAGGCGCTGCGCGCCCAGCCCGGCGAGGGCCCGCGCGAATTCACCGCCCGGCTCGAAGCCGTGGTCCGGGCGCTGTGAGGTGCCCGCGGTCGGACTCCTGATGCCCGACACGGCCTGGTTCGCGGTGCCGATCGAGCCCTTCGCCACCCTCGCCGCCGAGCCGCTCATCCTGATCGTCCTCGCCGCCTGGGGCGTCGGCGAGGCGCTGGTGTTGCCCGTCGTGCCGGACGTCCTGCTCGGGCTCCTCGTGCTTGCGGCTCCGTGGCAGGTCGGCCCGTTGCTCGCCGCCGCGATCGTGGGCGGGGTGGCCGGCGCCGTCCCCGGCTGGTGGCTCCTGCGGCATCGCCGATCGCTCGCCGAGCGGGTGCTGGCACTGCAGCCGGGCCTCGGCCAACGCGGCCTCGATCAGGCCGAGGACCGGATCCGGCGGCGGGGCCCGCTCCTGGCGTTTGCCCAGGTCGGCCCGGGTCTGCCCCTCAAGGCCTACGTCCATGCCATCGACGTCGTCGCTCCGGCCACGACGCCGGCGACGGTTGCCGGGCTTGCCCTCGTCAATCGGCTCGCTCGGCTCGGGCCGGTCGCGCTCGTGTTCGCGGCCCTCCACCCGTTCGCGGTCGGCTGGCCGCCGGCCGTGCTGGCGGTCACCTGGATCGGCGGGTGGACGGCCTTCTACGTCGCCTACTGGGTCGCCCGCGATCCGCGTCGTCGCGGCTGAGAGGTCGGTCGATCGCCGCCGGACGGGTATCGAAACAGCCGCCGGACGGGCCGGCGGCTGCTGGACGTTCAGGTAGAGGCGACGGAGGCCGTCGCGCCGGTCAGTGGGAGCAGCCCTTGGGCGAGCCGGTGTCGTCGGCGGTCCGGAAGCTCGAGCCGCAGCCACAGGCCGCGACCGCGTTCGGGTTGTTGACCGTGAAGCCGGCGCCCATCAGCGTGTCGACGTAGTCGATCTCGGAGCCCTTGAGGAGGTCGATCGACTTGCCGTCGACGTAGACCTTGACGCCGTTCGCCTCGAGGATCTTGTCCTCAGCGGTGGGCGCGTCCTCGAGCATCATCCCGTAGCGGAAGCCGGAGCAGCCGCCGGAGTAGACGTAGACGCGCAGGCCGACATCGGGGTTCGTTTCCTCGGCGGTCAGCTCGCGGAGCTTCGACGCGGCGGCGTCCGACAGGCTGACGACGGTCGGCTGAATGTCCAACATGCGGTGAGGCCTCCTCCGGAGGGCTGCGGGGTGCTCGGAAGTCTCGCTGTTCTCGAGGACGTCCGTCGATGGCCCGATCGTACGCGGCGCAAAGGATTCCGGCAAGAGTGGCGCCGAAACCCCGAACTGAGTCGCTCCATGTTGAATGCCGAAGCATCCTGACCCGTCGCAAGGGGGCAGGTGCCCGCGAACCGTTCCGGCCGCCCATCTTTCCCATACGCCAGCCGACGTGGCATCAAGCGGGCCACAGGGTCCGATCCGTGCGAATCGTGGCGTGAGTTAGCCGTGGAAGACTGACAAGTGGGCCGAACGGTCGGCTTCCGACCCCGATCGACCATCGCCGGGGCGCTAACGCCCGCGGGGCTAGCGTATGGGGAAATCCGGTTCCGGCGGCACGCCCGGGCGCCACGCGTCCGGCTGGACGGTGCGGCCCCGGCGCCGCGCGTCAGCCGTCGATCCGCTCGATGACCGTCGCGATCCCC
>DATAIW010000070.1:0-4314 GCA_036262455.1 Candidatus Limnocylindrales bacterium
GTCGCGCCTGGGACCGTGGCCCGGACGGTGATCGCCGCAGCGGTCACGGTCCACCCGGCCTCGAGCTTGTCGGCGCTCACATCGACCTGGACCGCCAGCGCGGTCGGCGGCGTGCCCGCCTTGGCGAGCTCGTTCGAGCAGGCCATCGAGAAGCACGAAGCGTGGGCCGCGGCGAGCAGCTCCTCGGGCGACGTGACGCCTTCCGGCTCGCCGGTGCGCGACGCCCAGGTCGTCGGCTGGTCGCGGAAGATGCCGGTCGTCGCTGCGGTCACGGTGCCATTGCCGGACAGCAGGTCTCCGCTCCAGGTGGCAGTTGCGCGTCGGGTGGTGGCCATCGAGGCCCTCCAGATAACGGTCGGGGATCCAGCATGAGGGCGAGGCGGGCGTCGGGCCGCGTTCGACTCGGGCTGGCTGCCACACCGATGGTCCCATAGCATCCGGATCCGGTCCGGTTGGGTGGCCACCGGTTCGGGTCGGATCGGTGGAGACCCCTGCCGCCGATGCAGTAGACAACAGCCCGTACCAATCGCCCCGGTCGTCGGGACGCCTCACCCATACCGCCGCGGGGCCCGCTCCGGGATCGTTGCGGCATGGTCCTCACGCTCCCCTCGCTCACCCGTCGACGCCTCGCGTCACTCGCCCTCGTCGCCGTCCTCGGCGCCGTCATCGCCGCGCCGGGCGCCGCGACCGCGACCGTGACGACCGTCGACGACGCGACGCTGACGGCCGCCGAAACCGCGATGGTGTCGGCGCTCAACGCCGACCGGACCGACCGCGGGCTCGTTGCGGTTCGCGTCGATCCGCGCCTGATGGCGATCGCCCGGGCTCGCTCGGACGACATGGTCGCGAACAGCTACTTCAGCCACGTCCAGCCCGACGGCCGGAACGTCTTCGACATCCTGACCGCGCAGCACATCACCTGGTACAACGCGGGCGAGATCATCGCCTCGAACAACTACCCGATGGACTCGACCGTCAGCGCCGCGAACCGCCAGTGGCTGGGCTCGCCCGGTCACTACGCGATCATCACGTCGACGGATCTCAACTACATCGGCGTCGGCCTCGCGATCGATCCGGCGACCGGCAAGAAGCTCTGGACGGCGGTCTACATCAAGGGCCCCGACCGGACCTCGGCCAAGGCCACGGTCTACACCCCGAAGGTCGTCGCCAGCCCGACCCCGACCACGCGCCGGGTCAAGGTCGCCTGGACCGGCTACGACCCGCGCCTCCAGGTCCTGACGTCCGGCCTCCGCTCGTATGCGATCCAGCGCCGGACCGACGGTGGGGCGTGGACGACGGTCCTGTCGTCGACGACCGCGCGCTACACGTACTTCACCCTCGCCCTCGGCCACCGCTACGAGTTCCGGATCTCGGCCCGCGATCGGGCCGGCAATCCGGGGGCCTGGGTGACGAAGGTCATCGACCTCCGCTAGGTCCGCGCGGGGTCGTCGCGCCGCGCAGCCCCCGGGCGCGAACGGGCCCGCACCGCCTGGACGATCGGCCGATGCCGCGTCGCCCGCGGCCACGTCACCCGGTCGACTCCGCCGAACGCCCGATGGGCCTCGATGGCTGCAGCAAACGCGGCGACGAACCCCGGCTCGGCGACCGGATCGAACCCGTCCTCCCACCACAGTCCGGCGATCCGGAGGGTGCCGGACTTCCGCTCGATGCGCGGCTCGATCCGCCCGACGAGTCGGTCTCCGAACAGGATGGGGAGGACGTAATAGCCCCAGCGCCGCTTGGCGGCCGGGACGTAGACCTCCCAGACGTAGTCGAAGTCGTACAGGGTGCGGAGGAACTCGCGGTCCCAGACCAGGGGGTCGAGCGCCGCGAGGAACGCGACACCCGGGCGCTCACCACCGGGCGCCGACCCGGCCGCGATCTCCCGCTCCGCCTGCTCGAGCAGCGCCAGTTCGGTGGCCGGCAGATAGCGCAGCCCGCGGATCCCCTCGACGACGACCGGCAGGATCGCTCCGTCCGCGACGAGCTCGCGCTGGAGCTCACGCCGACCGGCGACCTTGAGCGGCACCCCGTCCTCCATCCCGATGTCGATCCGCGGCGAGGTGCCAAGCCAGAGCTCCGCGCTGCCCGACGTGCCCAACAGCCCGTGAGCCCGGTAGCGGGACAGGAGCTTGTGGCGGAACCGGTCCCGGACCGGAACGACCTGGGCGAGCACCTCGGCCGGGAACAGCCGCTCGATGAGGTCGTAGACGCGGCGATTCCCGTCTCGCCGCGACAGGCCGAGGATCCCCGCCTCGGCGAGGCCCTCGAGGAGCGCCCGGACCTGGTTTGTCGGTCGCCACGACCACTCGATCGCGGCCCGCGGCTCGATGTCGATCGACGACATCGGCCCGGTCGTGCGGATCCGGTCCATGAGCTCGGCGACCAGCGGAGCGTGCTCGTCGAACGCTTCGCCGTCGTGCTGCTGGCGGGCCCGGTCCCATGCGACGCGATACCACGGGAGCTCGTGGGTCGGCACGATCGAGAGCCCTTTGTTGTAGGTCTCGTACAGAGCCCGCTCGGTGTACAGCAGCTGGTCGGTCATCTCGCGGCGGTAGCCGGCGACCCTGGCCAGCAGGACGAGGTCGTGGTTCCGGCCGGCGATCTCGATCGGGTCGAACTGGATCGACCCGAGGCGCTCGAAGACCGCGAGGATGCCGGCCGATCCGGTCGGCAGGGAGCGCGGCTGCGCGAGGAAGTGATGGAGCGCGAGGAATCGCCGGGCGACAGCCGGGCTGACGGCGCGCGGCCCCGATGCCGGATCGCGTTCGTTCGCCACGCCCGGCGCGGCCTCCCAGGCCTCGGGCGCCGCACCGGCCTCGGGCGCCACCACGGCCTTCGCGGAGGGCGGGGCAAGGCCGGCAGGTGCTGCCATCGGTGTCACCGGCCCATCGTCGCCGCCGATGGCGTCAGGACCCGTCAGGTTTGGCGGTGCCGGCGAGTCGCGCGACCAGCCGATCGACGAACGGGGCCTGGGTCGGCTTCAGCCGGCGAGATGCCTCGGACGGATCGAACCAGCCCACCTGATCGATCTCCGGGAAGGTCTGGAGCCGGCCGCTTCGCGGCGGCCACTCCATCTCGAACTCGTTCGAGATGGCGACGGCCGGATCGAGGTCGCCCTCGATCGCCCACGCGTGGACGACCTTGCCGCCCTTCTGGACGATCGTCCCGAGCTCGATCGGCGGCGTTCCGTCGGGCTGCATCGACGGCGCCGGATGGCCGACCTCCTCGGCGAACTCCCGACGGGCGACGGCGAGGAGATCCTCGTCGAGCGCGTCGGGCTCGCCCTTGGGGATCGTCCAATGGCCCTCGTCGCGCTGGGCGAAGAACGGTCCGCCGGGGTGGGCGAGGAGGACCTCGATTCCCGCGTCGGCCGGGCCCCGCCGACGGAACAGGAGGATGCCGGCGCTCTGCCTCAGGACCATCCGCGAATGCTAGCCGAGCGGAGCCCCGCCCCACGATTGCCCGCCCGGGGACCACCCGACACCGCTGTGATGCACCTGCAACCCGCTGGTGGCTGGCGGCGGTCGGCCCGTCACGGTCGCGACCGCATCGTTGGGGACAGCACTCACCCGGAAGGAGACCCCATGCCCGATCTCTCCATGCCGGAGATCCACCTGCCGGACATCAAGCTGCCGGAAGGACTCCGCGACATGAACCGTCACGACATCCAGAACGCCATCAGCGAGCGCATGCCGAAGAAGATCGAGATGCCCGACGTGGACCTCTCGAAGATCGATCTGCCGAAGGCCATCGAGGACCGCCTGAACAAGGTCGAGAAGGCCATCAACAAGATGGACCTGCCGAAGGCCGTCGAGGACCGGATGCCCCGCCGCAAGAAGCGGGCGAACCCGATCCTGCCGATCGCCGCGCTCGTCGCCATCGGCTCGATGTTCGTCGCCGCGTGGTGGCTGATCACCTCGCCGAGCGCCTCGCTCAAGGTTCGCGAGACCGCCGACCGGATCAAGGCCCGGATGACGGGCCGGGAGACCGGTCTCCAGCGCTTCGACGATGAGGCCGAGCTCGGCAGCCTGCTCCCGAACCCCGACCAGACTCGACCGTCCCCCGAGGCCGAGACCTTTCCCGACACCTTCGCCGAGCTCGGCGAGACCGTCAGCGCAGGTAATGGCTCGACGAGCGATCGGGCGAGTGTCTGAAGCCCCGTGTCCGAAGCCCTTCTGAACCGGGCCGGTCTGGGTCGGCACGCGCTTCGCGCGGAACGACCCGGCCGTGCGCCGGGTCGTTCGCTTGGCGGCGGGCGACGCGACGGCCCGCAACTCCGCCGCGGACCGGCGGTCCGCTCACCCTGGAGAC